>JBILGF010000282.1:0-4776 GCA_044351195.1 Burkholderiales bacterium | reverse complement strand
GCGCACCTGCCACAAGCATAACGGTTCCCGGGCGGGAGCAACAGTGCGACAGCGCAACGTGTCAGCGCGACGCGACAGCGCAACGGTCTGCTAGTTCAGCGACGCTGTCGCCCCGCAGCACTGGGAAAACCTGCGCCCGCTGCAGCAGGGGCAGGGATCGGCAGGCTTCAGGCGCGGCGGCCGGCGCACCGGCGCCCGCTCGTCCGGCCCACCCCGCTGGTTCCAGAACCGGTGCAGCTCCAGCGTGCTGTCGGGCAGTTCCTCGATCAGTGCCTCGACCTGGCCGGAGGCCAGCGGCTGCTCGACGATCTCACGGTCGTCCGCATGCGCCAGCGTGACGATCGGCGTCAGCGATTCCGAGACGGTGTCGTCCTCGAATGCGTCCTGCCATTCGTCGGCGTGCAGGCCGACCGCCCGCATGAAGCCGATCGCCCAGGTACTGCCGGGCACCATTTCGGGCATCCGGTCGGCCGCGGAAAGCGGTGGGCCGGACTTGTATTCGAACAGGATCGGCATCGTCGGCATCCCGGCATGCAGCGTCCAGGCGATGGTGGCCCAGTGCCGGTCAAGCAGTTCGAGGATGCGCCGGCACTGCGCCGCGGAAGCGAATCGCACCGGACGCCGGCCGTCTTCGGTGTCACCCCAGATCAGCGACAGCCACTCGCTGGCACCCACGGGCACCGGGCTGCAGACCAGCCCGGTGATGAACCCGTCGAGTTCTTCGAGATCCATCGAGTCTTCGGGCGTCGCACTCGACAGCAGGAATCGATCGAGTTCATCGAGCTCAGTCTCGGTGAGCGGATCGACGCGCGACTTGCGGGCTGCCATCGGTGGTACGGGAACGCTGGCCGGGACTACTTGATCAGCGTGACCGGTACGGTGGCGACCTGGATCACCTGGGTGGCGACCGAGCCCAGTACCAGGCCGCTGACACCTCCCAGCCCGCGGGTACCCATGACGATGGCGTCGCAGCCGTTCTGTACCGCGAAATCGGCGATGGACTGGCCGATCGGGCCGAGCAGGATATGCGGGGTATGGGCGACCTTCGCTGCATCGAGCGCCATTCGCGCCGAGGCGAGGCACTTGTCGCCTTCCTCGCGCTGGTAGGTCTCGATGGCCTCGTTGCCGACGAAACTCCGGATGCCGCCCACGTTGATCGCCGGCTGCACCGTGACGACATCCAGCCGGGCCGGCCTGTTCATCGCCGAGATCACCGAGATCGTCCAACGCACGGCACGGTCCGAGCATTCGGATCCGTCGACAGCCAACAGCACCTTCTCCATCTGAATCTCCTATTGCGGCATGACGCCGGGCAACGTTGCCTGGCACCCGATGCAAGCCGGCTTCGGACCGTCGCCACCCGGCTCGGAAAAGCCCGGTCAGCGCACGAGAAGGACCGGCACGTTCGAGCTCTCGATCACGTGTTTCGCGACCGAACCGACCAGGACGGTGTTCACCCATCCCAGACCCTTCGTGCCGAGCACCAGCAGTTCGAAACCGCCAGCGTCGGCGAATTCGCAGATTCTAACGCCCGCTGGCCCCATTGCGATATGGGTGTCGTAAGGAATGCCTGCGGCATCGAGCCGATCGCGGGCGGATTTCATCGCCGCTTCGCCGTAGGACTGCAGGTGCATGGCCTGCGCCTCGATGCTCATGAACGGCTGGACCGTGATCACGGTCAGCACGATCGGTGCGCCGCCGCGCGCCAGCGCAATCAGGCGGTCGGTCGCGCGGTCGGACACCTCCGAACCATCCACTGCAAGCAAGGCCTTGATCGATATCGGATCCTCCGTGTTGCGGCGACCCCCGCGCACCCTCGCGCGCGAGGCCCCTCCGCGTTTCGATGCCGCCACTCTACCCCGGAAGAATCGTGCCGAATATTGATTCCGATCAACCGTGGCACCGATCGTGGATTGCGCGTCCGCAGGCCGACCTCAGCCGTGGGTGGGCATCACCGTCGAGCGACCGGCCACGGGTGCCGGCACCGCAGCCGACGGCCAGCGCTCGGTGATCACCTTGGTGCGCGTGTAGAAGAAGACGCCTTCCATGCCGTGCACATGCAGGTCTCCGAACAGGGACTGCTTCCAGCCGCCGAACGAGAAGAAGGCCATCGGCACCGGGATCGGTACGTTCACGCCGACCATGCCGACTTCGATCTCGTTCTGGAACTTCCGGGCTGCAGCACCGGAGCCGGTGAAGATCGCAGTGCCGTTGCCGAACGCATTGCGGTTGACCAGTGCGATCGCATCGTCCAGCGTGTCGACGCGCACCACGGACAGCACCGGGCCGAAGATCTCGTCGCGATAGATCGACATCTCGGGGCTGACATGGTCGAACAGCGTGGGGCCGAGGAAGTAGCCCTGCTCGTGCCCTTCGACCGAAAGCGCACGCCCGTCCAGCACCAGCGATGCGCCTTCCGAGGCACCGCTGTCGACATAGCCACTGACCCTGTCACGGTGGACCTTCGACACCAGCGGGCCCATGTCCGCCCCCGGTGTATCGCCAGGCGCGACCTTGTAGCCCGCACCGATCTTCGCGATCCTTGCCACCAGCGCATCACCGATGTCGCCCACCGCGACCACCGCAGAGATCGCCATGCAGCGCTCCCCCGCCGAGCCATAACCCGCACCGGCGATCGCATCGGCGGCAAAGTCGAGATCGGCGTCGGGCATCACCACCGCGTGGTTCTTGGCCCCGCCCAGGGCCTGCACCCGCTTGCCGCCGCGCGCCGCCGTCTCGTAGACGTACCGGGCGATCGGGGTCGAGCCCACGAACGACACGGCGCGCACCTGGGGGTGCTCGAGCAGTGCATCCACGGCGACCTTGTCGCCGTGAACGACATTGAACACGCCATCGGGCAGGCCGGCCTGCGTCAGCAACTCGGCCAGCAGCATGCTCGCGGAAGGATCCTTCTCGGACGGCTTGAGCACGAAGGTGTTGCCGCAGGCGATGGCGACCGGGAACATCCAGCACGGCACCATCACCGGGAAGTTGAACGGCGTGATGCCGACGCATACGCCGATCGCCTGCAGCCGCGAATGGCAGTCGATGCCGCGGCCGACATCCTCGGCGTGTTCGCCCTTCTGCAGGTGCGGCACGCCACTGGCGAACTCGACCACCTCCAGCCCGCGCTGTACCTCGCCCTGGGCATCGGGCAGCGTCTTGCCGTGCTCTTCGGTGATCAGCCGCGCAAGCCGGTCACGGTGCTGTTCGATCAGTTCCTTGAACTTCGCCATCACCCGCGCACGGCGCAGCGGCGGCGTGGTGCTCCAGTCGGAAAAGGCGGCACTGGCGGCACGAACGGCGGCGTCGACATCGGCCACGTCGGCCAGCGCCACCTTGCGGATGACCTTGCCGGTCGCCGGATTGGTGACATCTGCGGCGCGGGCGCTGCGGGCGCCGTGGCGCGCGCCGTTGATCCAGAAGGTGACGAGTTCATTCATTCGGCGGGCTCGCTTGGTGCATTGGAAAACCGCGCACGCGCACGTGCACGCGCGCAGGCCTGCGCAGTATAACCGTCGGCAGCCTGCGCCCTGGCGGGATGGGGTAACCTTGCGCTGGGCAGGACGGCATAGCCATCGACCGATGCGCACCGGCATGCGCCGTGGTCGATACCGGAGCGAGGCCAGACATCATGCGGGGCGCAGGACCGGGCAGCAGGCTGCAGCACTGGCGCACGGATGGTCCCGGCCGGACGACCGGCCGGCATCGACGCCATCGGACAGGACCTCGATGACCCCCGGCGTGGTGATGCTCGCGGTCATCCTGGCCGTCGCCCTGCTGATCGTGCTCGGGCTCTGGCGCCAGCGCGTGCGCGAGGCATTCATCCGCGAAACGCTGCTGCCGCCCGGGTTGCTCGATGCGCTGCGCGAGCCGTTCCCGGCGCTGTCGCTGAAAGACCGGCAACTCGTTGCGCGCGGACTGCGCAAGTTCTTCCTGGCACAGGGCAAGGCAGGTCGTCAGCCGGTCGCCATGCCGTCACGCGTGGTCGGCGCCCTGTGGTCGGCATTCGCGCAGCGTGGCGCCGCCTACGATACCTACTGCCGCAAGGCGCTCGGCAGGGTGCTTCCGGTCACCGGCAGCGTTGCACTTTCGGAGCACCATGAAAGCAATGCCGCGCTGCGGCGCTGCTGGTGGCACTGCTGCCGCGAGGAGAACCTCGACCCGTCCGCGCCCACGCGCCTGCCGCTGCTGTTCGCGCTCGACCTGAAGCTCGGCATCAGGCACGGCCATGTCTACTTCACCGACGATGCGGCACGCATGCGGCACCTGCAGCCAGAAGGCGAGCACGAGGCAGCGGTCGAAGCGGGCGAATGGACGTTCCAGTTCGAGCGGACCTGGACTGCCGCGGATTTTCTCGATACCGCCTGGGATGGCGGTACCGACGGCTTCGGCGATGGCGGCGGCGGCGACGGTGGCGGTGGCGGCGGTGACTGACCGGCGGTAAGTGCCGCCTCGCGGCTGCAGCGCCAGGACTTCAGGGCCGCAACGACGCGACGGTACAGGCGGTCAGGCGCCGACGAGCCCCATCAGCCGCCAGACCGGCATCGACAGCGCGATCGCGACCAGCACCAGCCCGCCCCACAGCCACGCGAGCGCACGTGCATGCGCGTGCGAGAAGCACTCCCCGGAGCCGTGATGGAGCGCCAGGTAGACCGTGCTCTGGTACGGCAGGAACCAGACCTGCGTCGACACCAGGGCCACCAGCGCGACCAGGAATGGATGCACCTGCGCGGCAGCGGCGGCCGGCAGTGCGACCAGGGTGAGCAGCGGCGC
>JBILGF010000158.1:0-7084 GCA_044351195.1 Burkholderiales bacterium | reverse complement strand
GAGGCAGAACGAAAGGCTGCCGAGCGCCATCGACTGGATCAGACCTGCGAGCCGGGCGCCGAGCCAGGTGTCGATGCCCAGCGTCGTGAATACGGTCGCGAGGCTCGAGATCGCGCCGAAGAACAGCAGGAACGGCCAGTTGACACCCGTGCGCACCATCGTGGTGTCGAGCGCCCGCCCCAGCGCGAGTACCACCAGCGCGCCGACGCCGAGCCAGGCGCCGTTGATGCCATGCCACGGTTCACTCAGGAAGCCGGCGATCAGGCCGATGAGCACCGCAAGGCACAGCTTCTCGTCCGATCGCATCGGGCCGAGGACGGCGCGCTGCAGGGCGAGCCGGTCACCCGGGTTCGCGGCGGTGCCCGATGGCCGGTACAGCCAGACCACGCCCAGCAGGCCTCCCGCGAACAGCAGCAGGTGCAGCGGCAGCGCCGCGATGAACCATCGGGCGAAGCCGAACTCGAGGCGGATCGCATCGGGCAGCAGTCCATGCACCAGCAATCCGACCGATGATCCGGTGAGGAACAGTCCGGCCATCTGGCCGAATCCGATCAGGGCCGCCAGCGCAAGACCGGTCGCGGCGCGCCCACCCGGGGCAAAGCCGAGCGCCTCGGCGATCTCGCGCACCATCGGTGCGGCCAGTGCGGTGCGGCTGGTGGCATTCGGCAAGGTCGGCGTGACCGCCGTTCCGACCAGGGCCAGCGTCACGCAGCGACTGGCAAAGCCTGCAGGCCTGCGGCCGAGCGCGGCCAGCGCGACGCGGTACATGAGCCCGGTGTTGCCGACGGCGACGCCCACCGCAAGCACCGCCAGTACCAGGACCCAGGGCTGGCTGGCAAACCCGTCCAGCGCGACCCGCGGGGCGACCAGCCCGGTGACCACCCAGGATGCGACCAGTGCCAGCGCGATCACCTCCTCGGCCAGCGCCTCGGTGGCGAACAGGATGGCGGCTGCCACGACCGTGAGCAGCGCCTGCCAGCCCGCCACACCCAGTCCGTCCGGGGGCGCCATGGTCCACAGCGACAGCGGCAGCAGGGCCAGCCCGAACCCGGAAAGCCGGCGCCACGGCAGCGGCCCGCGCGCCGGCAAGGCGGACGCTGCGGGCGTCGGGCGCGTGTCGTCCACCAGGGCCGGGGCGCCACTGGACTCCCCTGCTGCTGCGGCCGCCGGAATCGAAGATGCACCAGCGGTCGCCCCGGCACGCCCCCGCAGCCGCAGGGCGTCGCTCTCCGCACCGGCCGCACGGTAGGCCGCCGCCGCAGGATTACGCTGGCCCAGGCCTTCGAGCGCCACTGCGATCGCACAGACCCGCGCCGCCAGCGCGGTATGCCGATGCTCGGCCTGCAACCCCCGCTGCAGCGCGCGCGCGATCGCCACCGGCACGCGGTAGCCGTCAGGCTCGTCGCGCAGCAGCGGCGACTGACGGGCAAGCGCGGCGAGCTGGATCCGGGCAAGGTCTTCGTCCACCCCAGCCAGCCGGGCCAGTACCGCGAGCGGTGCGCGATCGAACAGCGCAGCCGCCTCGACCAGTTCGCGCTGGCCGGCATCGAGCTCGCGCAGCCGGCCCGCCACCCAGGTATCCACTTCGCGCTGCAGTTCACCCAGCGCACGGCGCGTGCGCGCGAGGTCGAGTCCGATCGCGGCGCTGAGGTGCAGCATCAGGTCAGGTTCGCCGCGCAGCAGCGAATCGAAGCGCACGCGTGGCAGCATCCAGACCCTCACGGCGCTCACCGACACCACGCTCGCCGAGCGCGGCTCGTCGGTCAGCAGCGACAGCTGGCCGAAACTCTCGTACGGCAGGATGCGGTCGATCGCCGACCCGGACACGCGGCGTTCGGCAACGCCTTCGCGCATGATGTAGAGCCCGTCGCCCTCGCCGCCGGCCTCGAAGATCACCGAGCCGGCGTCGAACCAGCGCTCCTCCAGCACGCCGGCAAGCTTCGCCAGGTCGACCGGCTCGAGCGCCGCGAACATCGGCACTTCCGCCAGTGCCTGCGCGGCGGCGACCGGTTGCTGGCGCTCGCTCACGCGCCGCTCACCGGCGCACCGTCCATGGATGAAAGAAGTCGACCCGGTCGATCGAACTGACCAGCGCATCGAGCACCAGTCGGCCGCGCAGCACGCGCAGTCGGATACGGGTGCCAGCCGCCCCTGCCGCCCACAGCTTCTCGTAGAACTCGCGCGGGGTCGCCACCGGCTCGGCGGCCACCGAGACGATCACATCGCCCTCGCGGATGCCTACGCGCTGCGCCGGCGAACTGTCCATCACGTGCGCCACCACGACCTTGCTGTCGTGCTCGGCGGTGTACACGCCCAGCCAGGGGCGCGCCGGTGCCGGACCGCGCCCGCAGGCGATCAGGTCGGGCAGCAGCGGCCGCAGCAGGTCGATCGGAACGAACATGTTGCCCGGCAGCGCACTGCCCTGGTCGAGGGCGTCGCCGACCCACAGCGATGCGACGCCGACCAGCCGGCCCCGGGCATCGACCAGCGCCGCACCGCTGTGGTCGGAGCGCCCCGGCACCGTGAACAGCGCCTCGGCCAGCATGTATTCCCAGTAACCGACGAACGACCGGCGCGACACCACAGTCGCCGCGCTCGCGCCACCGGCGCCCTCGTGGGCAATGAAGAACAGCGGCTGCATCACGCGCAGCGCCGACGAGTCTCCGAGCCGCAGCGGATGGTCGGTCACCCGGCCGCTTGCGCGCAGCAGCCCGAATCCGGTGGCATGGTCGAACGCGATGACGCTGGCGGACAGCACCCGGTTGTCGCCCGTGATGACCAGCACCGACTGCGCCTCGAGCACGAGGTAGCCGATGGTCAGGATCAGCGCACCGTCTTCGGTGTCCTCGCCCGCGATATCGTCGGCGCGGATCACCACCCCGGTGCCTTCACGCTCGGCGCCCAGAGTCTGCGCGGTACGTGCCGACTCGATCGTGCGCACGCTCAGCTTGACCACGGCATCCTGTACGCCATCGGGAAGGGCGCGGATGGCGGCAGGATCGTTGACCGCGCGCCAGGCGGCGAGGCTGGCGAGCAACAGCGGTACGGTACCCACCGGCTGCGCGGCAGACGGCCCTGAACGGGATGGTTCGGGCGGCGCGCCCGGACGCTGTGGGTTTCGTGGCTCCGACACCCCTCCTACTTTACCGTGTTGCGCAGGATGCCGATGCGTTCGAGCTCGCATTCGACGACATCACCGGGCTGGCAGTAACCGCGCGCCGGCACCAGGACCTCTTCCCCCTCGGCAGCGCCGATCCACTTGCCGCCGAGTTCGGCATCGGTCGACCAGGCGGTGCCGCCCGGGGTGCCGGTGATGATCACCATGCCTGGCTGCAGGGTCAGGTTGGTGGAAAAGAAATGGATCAGTTCCGCGCACGACCAGATCATGTTTCCGGTGGAGGCCGACTGGCGCAGTTCGCCGTTGATGCGGGTACGCAGGCGCAGCGCCTGCGGGTCGGGGATTTCGTCGGCGGTCGTGATCCAGGGCCCGAGCGGTGCGGCACTGTCGAACACCTTGCCACGGCCGAGTTCGTACCAGGTCGATCCGTCGGGCTTGCGCCGCACCTGCCGGTCGCGCGCCGTGACATCGTTCACGATCGTGTAGCCGAAGACATGCTCGAGCGCGCGCTCCACCGGGATATGCCGCCCCGGCCTGCCGATCACCACCGCGAGTTCGGTCTCGCAGTCGAGCTTTTTCGTGAGCCGCTCGTCGTAGACGATGTTCGCCTCCGGGCCCACCACGCAGTCGGCGGTCTTCAGGAAGAACTCGGGTTCCTTGCCGGAAATCGGCGCTGCCGCCTTTTCGCGATTGTGGTCGTGATAGTTGCTGCCGCTGCACAGGATGGTCGACGGGCGAAGCGGCGCGGCCAGGCGCACCGTCTTCAGTGCACGTATCGCCGCCCCGGGCGCGCGCGACAGCAGCAAGGTGGCCAGCGCGCGCGCCGCATCGCCGCCGCGGATGAACGAGAGACAGTCGGCGAACCAGGCCGTGCCTTCGGCTGGCGCCGTACCGCCGTCGGCCTGGTGCGCCTCGAGCGCCCGCAACGCGTCGACCATGCCGGCCCCGTTGACGAAACCCAGGCGCTCGCGTCCTTCTTCCAGGTAGGTCAGTACTTTCACGTCATCGCCTTCAGGTCGCGGGATACCGGCTCATTCCAGCCTGCCCATGCGGCCGATCACCTCGGCCAGCCGCTTCGAATCGCGCTGCAGGAAAGCGTCGAACTCCGCGCCCTGCAGGTGCATGATCGGCGTCTCCATGGTGGCCATGGCCTTCATGAAGCCGGCGTCCGCCGTTGCATCCTTCACCGCGCCGCGCACCCTCGACGACACATCGCCAGGCAGCCCGGCCGGGGCGAACACGCCCGACCAGATGTAGAACTCGGCCTCGAACCCGGCTTCACGCATCGTCGGCAGGTCGGGGAAGGCGGTCAGCCGCTGCGCGCCCCAGGAGCCGAGCAGCCGGACCTTGCCCGCCTTCACATGCGGGCTGGCGACGCCGGGCGCCTGCGCGGTCACGTCGACCTGGCCGCCGAGCAGCGCAGTCATTGCCGGCGCACCACCACCGAACGGGACATGCAGCATCCGGGCGCCCGCGGATTGCGCAAGCATCTCGACCGCGACATGGAGCGTGCCGTAGATGCCGGACGAGGAATAGGTGATCTTGCCCGGGCGGCCTCGTGCGTCCTTCATCAGGTCGGCGACCGACTTCCAGGGGCTGTCGGCGCGCACGATCAGCACCGTCGGGTCGGCCGAGACCAGCGCGATGGGCGTGAACTCTTTCATCTGGTAGCTCGGCACCTTGCCGCTGACCCGGTCCGCCTCGGGGATCGTGACGATGCTGGAGAGCGCCATCAGCAGCGTGTAGCCGTCGGGCTTCTGCCGCGCGACATGGACCATGCCCACGGCGCCGCCCGCGCCGGGACGGTTCTCGATCACGATCGGCTGGCCGAGCACGCGCGTCATCGCCTGCGCCAGCGGCCGGCCCGTGATGTCGGCGATGCCACCTGGCGCGAACGGCACCACCATGGTGATCGGCCGGTTCGGCCAGGATGCGGAGGACTGGGCCAGGGCGGTGTCCGCGAAAAGGCCCGCAACGACAAGGGTTGCTGCGGCGATGCTGCCGAACCTGTGTTTCACGATGAACGCTCCTCCTGGGTGATCGTATGGCCGGGACGGACTGCGCCGTCCTCGGCCGGCGCAGCGCGCCGGGTGGCGGATTATGCCGTGCGCAGCAGTTCCATGGTCGCGCTCACGATCGACGCTGCGTCCACGCCGAAGAAGGCGCGCAGCGCCTGCCGGGTGTCGCTGCGGCCGAAGCCATCGGTGCCGAGCACCACGAACGGGGCGGGCACCCAGGCGCGCACGAGGTCGGGCAGCGCGCGGACATAGTCGGTGGCGGCGACCACGGGTGCGTTGCCCGGGCCAAGCGAGCGCACGATCCACGGCTCGCGCATCGCGTCGGGATGCGCGCGGTTCCAGGCCTCGCATTCGAGGGCGTCGCGGCGCAATTCGGTGAAGCTGGTGACGCTCCAGACATCGGCATCCACGCCATGGCTGGCCTCGAGCACCTCGGCCGCCGCCAGCACCTCGCGCAGGATGGCTCCGCTGCCAAGCAGGCACACCGGGCGTGCGCCGGGCGCACCCTTGCCGGCCCGCACCCGGTACATGCCGCGCAGGATGCCTTCGTGCGCCCCTGCCGGCATCGCCGGCTGCGGGTAGTTCTCGTTCATCACCGTGAGATAGAAGAAGACATCCTCGCGCGCCTCGAGCATCCGGCGCATGCCTTCCCGGACGATGGCTGCGACCTCGTAGCCATAGCAGGGGTCGTAGGCGATGCAGTTCGGATAGGTCGACGCCAGCAGGTGGCTGGAACCATCCTGGTGCTGCAGGCCCTCGCCGGACAGCGTGGTGCGTCCTGCCGTCGCGCCGATGAGGAAGCCCCGGGCGCGCATGTCGGCCGCGGCCCAGATCAGATCGCCGATGCGCTGGAAGCCGAATATCGAATAGAACGTGTAGAACGGCAGCATCGGCAGCGCGTGCGTCGAATAGCTGGTCGCCGCCGCCAGCCAGGACGAGATCGCGCCGGCCTCGCTGATGCCCTCTTCGAGGATCTGTCCATCGCGCGCCTCCTTGTAGTAGACCAGCTCGTCGCGATCCTCGGGCTCGTACAGCTGGCCCACCGCGGAGTAGATCGCCACCTGCCGGAACAGGGCCTGCATGCCGAAGGTGCGCGCCTCGTCGGCGACGATCGGCACGATGCACGGGCCGATCGCCGTGTCCTTCAGCAACTGCCCGAGCATCTGCACGAACACCATGGTGGTCGATTGCTCACGCCCGCTCGAGCCCTCGAGCAGGCGGGTGAAGGTGGCCAGCGGCGGCACCGGCAGCACCGGCGCATCGCCCTTGCGCTGCGGCAGGTAGCCGCCGAGCGCGGCGCGCCGCTGGTGCAGGTAGCGCATCTCGGGGCTGTCGTCGTCGGGCCGGTGGAAGCGCAGCTTCGATACGTCGTCTTTCGACAGCGGCAGCGCGAAGCGGTCCCGGAACGCGAGCAGCGCCGCCTCGTCGAGCTTCTTCTGCTGGTGCGTGCCCATCCGGCCCTGTCCCCAGTGACCCATGCCGTAGCCCTTCTTGGTCTGGGCAAGGATCACGGTGGGCTGGCCGCGGTGGCGCACGGCTGCATGGTAGGCCGCATGGATCTTCACCGGATCGTGGCCACCGCGGCGCAGCCGGTCGATGTCGGCATCGGTCAGGTGGGCCACCAGCTGCTGCAGTTCGGGATAGCGGTTGAAGAAGTTCTCGCGATTGAACGCACCGTCGGTCGCCGCATACTTCTGGAACTCGCCGTCGACCGTCTCGTGCAGCCGCCGCAGCAGGATGCCTTCATGGTCGCGCGCGAACAGCGGGTCCCAGTCCGATCCCCACAGCAGCTTGATCACGTTCCACCCGGCGCCGGCGAACAGGCCTTCCAGCTCCTGGATGATCGAACCGTTGCCGCGCACCGGGCCGTCCAGCCGCTGCAGGTTGCAATTGACCACGAACACGAGGTTGTCGAGCCCCTCTCGCCCGGCGAGCGAGAGCCCGGCGA
>JBILGF010000413.1:0-3231 GCA_044351195.1 Burkholderiales bacterium | reverse complement strand
TGCGACCCTCGCAGCCTTGCGCAGCCGTGCGCTCAGCGGAGAGGGGTGTCTGGTCGACGTGAGCCAGCAGGCTGCAGTCGCCACCATGCAGCAGCGAGACATCGCCAATGCGTCGTACATTGGCGGTACGCACATGCGGATGTTCAGTTCGACCACCACCGGGCGGATGCCGAACTTCTACCTGCCGTGCAAGGACGGCTGGGTGGCTATTCCCGCTCCGCTTGAGGATCACTGGCAGCGGCTGGTTCAGGCAATGGGCCGTCCGGCCTGGGCGACGATGCCGGAGTTCTCGAGCGGCGCGGCCCGTACCGCGAACTGCGTCGAGTTGCAGCGCAGAATGATCGAATGGACGATGACGGTCACCAGCGACGAGCTGTACCAGGTGGCGCAGGAGCTGCAACTCCTGGTCTTTCCGTTCCATTCGGTTCGCAAAGTGCTGGCCTCCCCGCACGTGCATGCGCGCGGAAGCGTGATCGATTTCGAACTCGGTGGGCGGATAGCCCGCATGCCTGCAGCCCCGGTCAACATGCGGGGCTCGCCCTGGTCGATGCGCCGCCGCGCGCCGCGCCACGGCGAACATACGGCGACGGTGCTAAACGAGTGGCCTCGCGACACGACGCGCCCCGGTCCGGGGAGGACGGACAGCGCGGGCACCGGAGATGCACCTGCCACCCGGCCGCTTCCTCTCGCAGGGGTTCGGGTGCTCGATCTCGGCCAGTTCATCGCCATACCGTTCTGCACGCTGTGGCTGGCCTGGCTGGGTGCCGAGGTGATCTCGGTCGAGTCCAGGCGGCGGATGACCTCGCGGACGGCGCCACCGTTCGCGCCGGGGCATCCTGCAGATCCGGATGCCAGTGGCTACTACAACCTGCTGTACAGTGCAAAGAGGAGTTGCACCATCGACATGACGACCGCCGCAGGGCGCGACATCGTGCGCCGCCTGGGCGGCGTGGTGGACGTCATGGTGGACAACTACTCCACCGGTGTACTTGACAAGCTCGGGCTCAACTACGACACGATCAGCCGGACCAACCCCCGCCTGATCGCACTGTCCTGTGGTGCGTTCGGCCGCAGCGGACCGATGAAGGCGGCGCGCGGCCTGCACAGTGCCGTGAACCTGTACTCGGGCGTCGCAGATGTCACCGGCTACCAGGGAGGCGGACCACGCATCCTCGGGGGATGCCTGCCGGATCCGTTTTCGGGGACCTACGCGGGCTTTGCGGTCATGGCAGCGCTTCACCACCGGGACCGCACGGGCCGCGGTCAGTTCATCGACCTGGCGATGTACGAGGCGATGATGACGTTGATCCCGGAAGCGGTGATCGACCTCACCGCCAACGACCGCGATCCGGTGCGAAGGGGCAACCGGGATCCGGTCAAGGCGCCGCACGGAATCTACCGTTGCCGTGACGCGGACAGCTGGGTCGCGATCAGCGTCGATGGTGATCACGACTGGGCCGCCTGGTGCCGCGCGACGGGGAATTCGGCATTGGTGAACGATGTGCGCTTCTCCAGTGCCGGCGCGCGCCGCATCCATGCCGATGCGCTCGATGCCGTCGTGTCGGAGTGGACCCGCTCCCGGGCTGCCGCAGACGCAGCGCACACGCTGCAGGCTCATGGCGTGGCCGCCGGGCCGGTGCAGCGCAGCGACCAGCTGATCCATGACGAGTGCCTCGTGCACCTGGGCACCGTCGTCAGTACGGACCACCCCAAAGCCGGTACGCGGCGCCAGCTCGGATTGCCCTGGCGGATGGACAGTGCCGGCTTCGCCTACCGGCGCGCCCCCCTGCTGGGGGAGCACACCCATGAGGTCCTTACCACCCTGCTCGGTATCGACGAGACCGAGTATGCACGACTCGATGCCGACGGCGTGTTGAGCTAGCCGGAGTGCCGATGGGCGATGAACGATTCCTCATCAACGCCGCATGGCCTGCCTGCTGGACAGGAAGTCGAACGCTTTCGCGGAGATCAACGGCATGAGCTACGAGTTCATCACGTCTGAACAGGGCGACGACGGCATCGTAATCGTCACCATCAACGATCCCGACGCCAGGAATGCGGTCAATTGGGTGATGAACAAGGAACTGGTCGCCGAATGCGATCGGATCGAAGCCGATCCGGCGGCGAGGGTGGTCATCGTGACGGGAGCGGGGAAGATCTTCTGTTCGGGCGGCAACATAAAGCGGATGACCGCCCAGGGCAAGTCGCTGAAGCCACCCAACCCCACGATGCGCGAGGAGATGTTTCCGCATGAAGCCGACATGCGTGGCGTGGTCGTTGCCCTGCGCCGCCTGACCAAGCCCGTCATCGCCGCGGTCAACGGGCCCGCGATCGGCTCCGGTTTGGGGATCGCCGCCGGATGCGACATCCGGATCGCATCGAGTTCGGCCCGTTTCGGCTGGGTGTTCCTCCGACGAGGCATCGTGCCCGACGATGCGAGTCTCGCGCTGATGCCCCAGATCCTCGGTTACAGCCGTACGTTCGAGTGGGGCGTCACCGGCCGGACGCTGGATGCAGCAGGCGCGCTCGCCAATGGCTTCATCAGCGAAGTCGTTTCGCCCGATGGCCTGATGGCACGCTGCCGGGAAGTGGCGCTCGAGATCATCGAGAACTGCCCGCCGATCACCGTGCAGCTGTTCAAGCTGTCGCTGGCCGAATCGATGGACGCCCGTCTCGAGGATGCGGTGCGTTTCACCGAGCGAGCGCAGAAGATCGCGCGCGCGAGCGAGGATCATACCGAGGCGCTGCTCGCTTACGCCGAGAAGCGCCGTCCCCAGTGGAAAGGCAAGTAGACGATGGCCAGGCACGCGTTGGTTCCAGAAACCTATCCATTTTCCGATCCGTCCACGCGGACCTTCTCGCTGGGCGTCGCGGCCGGCGGCAGCGTCTGGATGTCCGGTTGTACGGCCGCGCGACTGGATTCCGTGTCGGGGCGGATGGTGGTCGAGGGCGACCTCGTTGCACAGGCTCGCATCGCGCTGGAGAAGACGCGCCTCGTGCTCGAAGCCGGTGGCTTCGGGATGCACGACATCGTTGCGATGACCCAGTATCTGACGCCTGCGGCGCTGGCCGACCAGCCCGGCCTCCTGGCCTTCTACCGTGAAGTCTTCGGCGGTTCATTTCCCGTGGTCAGCACGATCGTCGTCAAGAGCCTCCTGCGTGGCGCAGCCCTGATAGAGATCGAGTCGGTTGCAGGGCGTGGCGCGCGTGGCGACCTCGTGTACCTGCCGT
>JBILGF010000372.1:0-3670 GCA_044351195.1 Burkholderiales bacterium | reverse complement strand
GGGTCATCGAGGCCAACCGCGCGCGCGCCACCGCCCTGACCGCGCGCGCGCAGTCGCTGGCCGGCCATCGGCAGGTACGCAACTTCCGCAACCTCGGCATGATCTGGGCATTCGAGGTCGAAGGCGATGTACCCGACTTCGGGCGACGACTGTTCGCCGCCGCGCTCGAGCGCGAGCTGCTGCTGCGCCCGATCGGCAACACCGTGTACTTCATGCCGCCCTATGTCATCGACGATGCGCTGTCGGCGCACCTGGTCGATGCCACCCTCGATGCCCTGCATGCCGTACTGAAGGACTGAAACGACCATGCCAAGCCAGGATCCCGTACTCACCTTCCTCGGCGGTGCCGGAGAAGTCACCGGCTCCTGCTACCTGGTCGAGATGGAGGGGCTGCGCTTCATCGTCGACTGCGGCATGTTCCAGGGCGGGCGCGAAGCCGCCGAGAAGAACCGCCGGCCGTTCCAGTTCGACCCGGCATCACTCGATTTCGTGCTGCTCACCCATGCGCATATCGACCACAGCGGGCTGCTGCCCAAACTCGCAGCAGAAGGTTTCACCGGCTCGATACATGCCACGGCTCCGACGGTCGACCTGGTTTCGGTGATGCTGCGCGACTCCGCCTACATCCAGGAGAAAGAGGCGGAATGGTCGGGCAAGTCATCGCGTCGAGCCGATGCGCGGCGGGGCGCGAAGCAGCCGCTGCGCCGGCATGACGACGTCGAGGTCGAGCCGCTGTACCGCATGGCCGATGCAGAGGCCGCGATCGGCCTGCTCGCCCGCTGCCGCTACGGCATCGCATTCGAGCCGCATCCCGCGGCGCGCGTGGTGTACCGCGATGCCGGCCACATCCTCGGATCGGCCAGCATCGAGGTGACACTGACGGCGGCCAGCGGCAGCCACCGCATCGTCTTCTCGGGCGACCTCGGCCAGCCCGGCCACCCGATCGTGCGCGATGCCGTTGCCGTGGCGCAGGCCGACACCCTGCTGGTCGAGTCGACCTATGGCGACCGCCTGCATCGCCCGCTCGATGCGACGCTCGACGAACTGGTGGAGGCGCTGACCAGTGCACTGGTGGCGCGCAAGGGCAACGTGGTCATCCCGGCATTCGCGGTCGGACGCACCCAGGACCTGCTGATGCTGCTGATCCGGCTCACGCGCGAGGGCCGCCTGCCGGCAATGGATGTGTATGTCGATTCGCCCCTGGCCACGAACGCCACGCGCATCACGCTGCAGCACCATGCAGAGCTCGACGACGAGGCCGCGCAGCTGGGCCGCTGGCTGGACGCGTCGAAGGGCCAGCCGCGCATCCGTTTCTCGCAGTCGGTCGAGGATTCGATGTTCATCAACGGCATCCGCAGCGGCGCGGTGATCATCTCCGCCAGCGGCATGTGTGATGCCGGCCGCATCAAGCACCACCTCAAGTACAACCTGCCACGGCCCGAGTGCACGGTGATCATCACCGGCTTCCAGGCGCGGGGCACCCTGGGCCGGCGCATCGTCGACGGCGCGCGCACGGTGCGCCTGTTCGGCGAAGAGGTACCGGTGCGCGCGAAGGTGTACACCATCGGCGGGCTGTCGGCCCATGCCGACCAGGCGGCCCTGCTCGGCTGGCTGCGCGGGTTCCGGCAACCGCCCGGGCAGACCTGGGTGGTGCACGGCGAGTCGAGCGCAGCCAGCGCCTTCGCTGCGGTCGTGGGCGAGAAGCTCGGATGGCCCGCGACGGTAGCCGAGGCAGCACAGGCGGTGGTTCTGCCGCTGCAACCGGCAGCATCGTGAAGCGGCTGCCCTTCATCCTGCCGGCCCTGCTGCCCCTCCTGCTGGCGACCTCCCTGTGGGGCGTGCCGGCAGCCTTCGCCCAGGCCGCACCGCCCGCGCAGGTGCAGCCTGCAGTCCAGTCCCGGGGGCGTCTGCCCAAGGCGGTCGCCGGTGCGCTTGCGCGCGCAGGCATCCCCGAGTCAGCCGTCGGCGTGCTCGTACAGGACCTCGACGGCAGCAGCGAAGCGGCGGTCGCGCTCAACCCCGACGCCGTGATGAACCCGGCCTCGACGATGAAGCTGCTCACCACCTATGCCGCGCTGGAACTGCTCGGTCCGTCGTTCACCTGGCGCACCGACATGCTGACCTCGGCCGCTCAACGCGGCGACGTGCTGGAAGGTGACCTGGTGATCCGCGGCAGCGGCGATCCGCGGCTGACCCAGGAAGCGTTCTGGCTGATGCTGCGCACGTTGCGTGCGCGCGGCATCCGCGAGATCCGCGGCGACCTGGTGCTCGACCGCAGCGCCTACGCGATAGAGGCACGCGATGCGTCGGTGTTCGACAACGAACCCTCGCGGCCCTACAACACACCCCCCGATGCACTGCTGGTCAACTTCCGCGCCGTGATGGTGCGCCTGCTGCCCGATCCGCTGCGTGCGACGGTCACGGTCAGCCTCGACCCACCGCTGCCACAGGTATCGCTCGGCGTGACAGTCAAGCCCGATGTATCCCCCGAATGCGGCAACCCGCTCGCGAAACTCGGCGTCGACGTGCAGGGCAGTGCCACCGCAGCCAAGGTGACCGTAGGCGGCAGCTACCCGGTTGCCTGCGGCGAGCGCCTGTGGCCGATCAGCGTGCTGTCGCACCGCGAGTACGTGTCCGGCCTGTTCCAGCAGCTCTGGCGCGACCTGGGCGGCACGCTGACCGGACAGGTGCGCGAGGGCACTGCCGGCGAGCGTGCGCGCGTGCTGGCAACCCACACCTCTCCCGCGCTGTCGGAGATCGTGCGCGACGTCAACAAGTGGAGCAACAACGTGATGGCGCAGCAGGTCTACCTCGCCATCGGTGCCCAGACACAGGGCGGCCCCGCGACCTGGGCCAAATCGTCACAGGCGATCGGCGACTGGGCCCGCGGCAAGCGGCTGTCGCTACCCTCGCTGGTAGTCGAGAACGGCTCGGGGCTGTCACGCATCGAACGCATGACGCCGCGCGGCCTGGCCGACCTGCTCGCCGCCGCGTTCCGCTCGCCGGTGATGCCCGAGCTGATGGCCTCGCTGCCGCTGGTCGCCTCCGACGGCACGATGCGCCGGCGCCTGGCCAACGCCGGCGTAGCCGGGCAGGCACATATCAAGACCGGCTCGCTGAACGACGTGCGCGCGATCGCAGGCTACGTGCTCGATGCGCGCGGCCGGCGCAGCACGGTGGTGATGATCGTCAACCATCCGAAGGCGATGGCCGCACAACCGGCATTCGACGCGCTGCTCGGCTGGGCGCACCAGCGGCCGTGAAGGTTCCGCCGTACGAGCCGACCGTGCGACCCTCGCGCAGGGCGATCGGGCTGTGCCTGCTCGCCGCCGCGCTGGCGATCGGCGCGGCCTTGCTGCCACCGATGCCGCAGCCGCTCGAGTACCACCAGTTCGCCGACCGGCGCGCCTGCGGCTGGCTGCCCAACTGCCTCGATTCGGGATCGAACCTGCTGTTCATCCTGGCAGGCACGATCGGCCTGCTGCTGCTCGGGCACCAGCGCGAGCGTCCGCTGTTCGCACAGCGCGGCGAGGCGCTGCCCTACTGGATCTTCTTCGTCGGCATCGTGTCGATCGGGCTCGGCTCGGGCTACTACCACCTGGAACCGCACAACCACGGCCTGATGCTCGACCGGCTGGCGATGATGCTCGCCTTCATGGCCTGGTTCGCG
>JBILGF010000510.1:0-2552 GCA_044351195.1 Burkholderiales bacterium | reverse complement strand
ATATCGCTGCCGCCGAACGCCGGGTCGCGGCAGCCAATGCGCAGGTCGGGGTGGCCACGGCCGCCTGGTTTCCGACGCTCACCCTGTCGGGTGCAGCCGGCTTCCGCTCCACCGACCTGTCGAACTGGATCACCGCGCCTGCCCGCTACTGGTCGCTCGGTCCGGCCCTCGCCCTGACCCTGTTCGATGCCGGCCGGCGCCGGTCGGTGGTCGAGCAGAGCGAGGCGGTCTACGATCAGCGCGTCGCCCGTTACAGGCAGGCGGTGCTGGAGGCGCTGGTCGAGGTCGAGGACAACCTGGTCGCGTTGCGCGTGCTCGCCGACGAGGCTGCGGCGCAGGCACGGGCGGTCGACCTCGCGCGCCAGGCACTGCAGATCACGCTCAATCAGTACCAGGCCGGGCTGGTCGGCTTCAACAGCGTGGTCGTCACGCAGACAGCGCTGCTGTCGGCCGAGCAGGCTGCGCTGTCGGTGCTGGGCCGGCAGTTCGATGCCTTCGTGACATTGGTGCGCGCGCTGGGTGGTGGCTGGTCGACCGACGCGCTCGTCCGCGCACCCTGACAGGCAATGCGCGCTCAGCCGGGCCCGAAGCGCCGGGCAGCATCCAGCGCGAGACCGCTGGCCACGCTGGTGAACCGGTCGCCGTCGACCTGCGCGGCGTGCGGCACCACCGAGGCCACCGCAGCCGACAGCGCGACCAGCGCGGTCGAACCGCCCGTGAAGTACAGCGCGTCGATGTCCGACGCCCGCAGGCCGGCCTGCGTGATCGCCTGCCGCGCCGCGCCGACGATGCGTTCGATGCACGCGGCCAGTGCCGCCTGCTGGCGCACCGCGTCGAAGGTGCCGGCAAGCCCGGCCTCGACCATCGCCAGGTCGATGGCCGCCTGTCCCTGCATCGACACATCGATCTTGGCCGCTTCGGCCATCGCGGCTAGCGCGTGTCCGAGCCGGTGCTCGAGCACGGTCATCAGCCGCCGGTGCATCCGCGGGTCGACATACAGGCTCGCCATCTGGCGCAGTTCGATCAGCCGGTTGGGCAGGTAGACGGTATTGATCAGGTGCCAGGTCGCCAGCGCGTGGTAGATCGAACCGGGCACGCGCACCGAGGCGCCCGACTCGCTGCGCCCCTCGGACCCGAAGCCCAGCAGCGGCATGATCGCCGCCAGGTTCACCTCGCGGTCGAAGTCGGTTCCCGCGACATGCACGCCGTGGCTGGCCAGCACGTCGGCGCTGCGGTCGACCTTCGCACGCTGATCGGGGCCGACACGCACCACCGAGAAATCCGACGTGCCACCGCCAATGTCCGCCACCAGAACCATCGTCTCGCGCGAGACCGTGCGCTCGAAGTCGAGCGCGGCCGCGATCGGCTCGAACTGGAAACCGATGTCGGTGAAGCCGGCGCTGCGCGCAGCCGCCTCGAGCGTGCGCTCGGCCTGGGCATCGCGCACCCGGTCGTCATCCACGAAGAACACCGGACGGCCGATCACGACACGCCCCACCGGCATGCCGGCCGCAGCCGTGGCGCGCTGGCGCAGGTGGCGCAGGAAGGCGGTCACCACGTCGAGGTACTTCACCATGAAGCCGGGGCCGACCTCGGTGCTGCGTTCGATCAGGTCCGAGCCGAGGATGCTCTTGATCGAGCGCATCAGGCGGCCCTCGTGGCCCTCGACATGGGCCTGGACCGCCGCGCGCCCGAATGCCCGCGAGCCATCCTCGGCGCTGAAGAACACGGCGGTCGGGATCGCCGTGTGCATGTCCTCGAGCGCGACCAGGCGAAAACCTTCGGGCGCAGCCTCATGCGCCACGGCAGCGCCCAGCAAGGCCACCGACGAGTTGGAAGTACCGAAATCGATCGCACACCCTGCAGTTGACACCCGGACCGCTCCACTCGAAACAGGCGCCACACAGCGCAGACGGCGCGAGTCTAGCAGCCCCGCGCACCATTTCAGCCATCGGCGCACACCGGCGCGCGGGCCCCTGCGACCGGACGCCGGTGGCCGCGCACGAGAGAGTCGACGGACCGACACGGTATTGCGCTAAAGTCCCGGGCTTCCCCTTCTGCAACCTTGCAACAACGGAGCAGTGCTACGTGTCAGAACTCACCGACCAGCAGATGGACCAGCTGCGCAGCGCGCTCGAGAAGCGACATGCCGAACTCGCACGCGACATCCGCGAAGACCTGAAGGCCACCAGCTCCGAGCGCTATGCCGACCTTGCGGGCGAAGTGAACGACTCCGGCGACGAGTCGGTCGCCGACCAGATGGTCGACATCAATGCGGCGATGATCGAGCGCGAGCTGATCGAGCTCAAGGCGGTCGAGTCGGCGCGCAAGCGCATGGAAGAAGGCGACTACGGCGACTGCATGGACTGCGGCGTGGACATTCCGTTCGCCCGTCTGTTCGCCTACCCGGCGGCGATGCGCTGCATCGCCTGCCAGAGCCAGCGTGAGAAGACCTATGCGCAGGGTCGCAGCGCACCCGCCTGAGCTCCGGCGCGCCGGCAGCGCCGCCCGGTACCACCCCTTGCCGGCATGAACGGGCCCGATCGCTCGCG
>JBILGF010000371.1:0-3680 GCA_044351195.1 Burkholderiales bacterium | reverse complement strand
GGGCGAGATCCGCCGCACGCGTCTGTTCGTCGAGAAACTGCAGGCGCTGGATCTTCTCGTGCCGAGGGTGCTCGAGGTTACCCGTGCCGGGCAGTCGCCACTGGTGCTCCAGGGCTTCAGCGTGGTCGATGAGCAGAAGCTGCAGTCTCTCGACGACGCGAAGCTCCTGGATCTTGCGCGAACCGGGCTGCTGGCGTGGATCCACGCACACCTGATGTCTCTTGCCAACGTGGCCGTCCTCGCCGACCGTCTGGGCGCGCCTGCCGGTGGCGAGCCTGCAGAGGGGAGCGTCGCCGGATCCGGCGCGGCCGACGGAGCGGCGAAGGCCTACATGCCGAAGCCGCGCGGCAAGGCGAAGCCCGAGTAGGGGAGGCCGGATGATGCGCCGTATCCCGATCTGCTGCGTGATTCTGTGCGCGCTGCTCGCGCCCGGCTTCGCCGTTGCTGAAGACCTGGCGCAGGTCTTTCTGCTGGCAAGGGAGAACGATCCGAAGTATCGCGGTGCCCGATTCGACTTCGAAGCCGCGACCTACGCCGAGCCGCAGGCGCGCGCCGCATTGCTGCCGACGGCATCCTTCGAGGCCATCCGGCAGAGCACACGACAGAACATCCTCGACAGCCGCAACCCGGTGTTCGCATCGGGCTCGTCGACCTTCCCGACCGAGGGCCGTACGCTCAACGTGACCCTGCCCGTGTACAAGCTGTCGGCATGGCGTGGCTACTGGCAGGCCCAGGTGAAGGTGCAGCAGGCAGCCGCCACCTTCAGCGCGGCCGAGCAGGATCTCATCGTCCGGGTCGGCGCCGCCTATTTCGGCGTCCTGGCCGCACGCGACGTGCTCGAGTTTGCCGAGGCCGAATTCAAGGCGATCGCGCAGCAACTTGAACTGATCCAGCAGCGTTTCAAGAGCGGCCTGGTGGCTATCGTCGAGTTGCACGATACCCGCGCACGGTACGCGACCAAGGAAGCCGAGGTCGTCGCCGCGCGCAACGACCTCGACGACAAGACGCAGGCGCTGCGCGAGATCACCGGCCAGGTACTTCCCAATCTCAAGCCGCTGCGCGACCAGGTGCCGCTGGAGAATCCCTCCCCGTCCGATATGGACGTCTGGGTGCAGACCGCGCACAAGCAGAACCTCCTGCTCGAGGCGCGTCGCCGCGCCGTCGAAGTGGCGCAGCAGGAGATCGGCCGTCAGCGCGCGGGCCATGTGCCCGTGATCGACTTGGTGCTCAATTACAATCAGCGCGATACGGGCGGCAGCCTGTTTGGCGGTGGCAGCAATGTCGAGACCAACGACGTCATCCTTCGGTTCAACCTGCCGATTTTCTCCGGCGGGCTGACTTCCGCCCTGACCAGCGAAGCGGCCAAGCGGTTCCGAAGCGCCCTGGAGGACCAGGAGCGCGACGTGCGTCAGGTCGAACGCCAGACACGGGCTGCGTTCCAGGGCGTGACCGGCGGCGTGGTCCGGGTGCGCGCGCTGGCGCAGGGGGTGATATCGGCTGAAAGCGCCCGTGAGCTGAAGGCGCAGGGCTATCGCTCCGGGGTGCACACCATCCTGCAGGTGCTCGATGCCGAGCGGGATCTCTACGCGGCCAAGCGCGACGCCGCGCGTGCACGCTACGACCTCATCCTCAACCGCCTGCGGCTGTTGCAGGCCTCGGGTGCGCTGGGCGAGAGCGATCTTGTCGCCGTCAACGCATTGCTGCGGTAGCCGGCGGCTCGGGGGGTAACGGACATGGGGGCCTTCGAATCGGTCTGGTCGCGCGCGGTGCAGGCCACGCGCGACTGGAAATCGAGAAGACTGCAGCCCCCGGTGCGCCGCAAGCCGCTCTTCGAGGCACTGGAGCAGCGATTCCTGTTGTCGGGCGAGGGGTTGATCATTCCCCCGCCGCCACCGCCTGCCGCCGGGGCCGCGCCGTCGGCGCTGGTCGCACCTTTTTCTCCGGCTGCTCGGGCGGTCATCAGTGCCGCGTCCACGCCGTCCGAGTTCACGCTCCCGGGTGCGCGCGACATACCGGACGCCGCGCAGGAGGCTGCGGCAGCCGTTCCCTCGCACACCGACCCGAGCGGCATCACCGACAGCACCCCGGTGATCGTCGGGATCGATCCTGTCATTGCGAAGGGCGATACGGTCAGCGGAGCGCCGGTGGCCGTGATCGAGCTGTCAGCCGTATCGGCCGAGGCGCCGTATCCTGCGGCTGTCCAGCCGGACGCTGCTGCGCGGTCGGGCGAGGACGTGCAGTCGGCGCAGTCCCTCGTCGAGCAGCGGATGTCGCTCGCGTCCTATGCCCAGAGGGTCGGCAGCCTGCCCCCGCCGTCCCAGATTGTCATCATCGATGCTGCGGTACCCGGCTACGAGGCGCTGGTACGTTCGATCGCCAGTCTGGGTGCTTCGGTGCCGTCGAGCGAAGTCGACCGGCCCGTGCAGCCGGCGTCGGCAGTTTCGAATGCGGAGCACCAGACGCCATCGGCGATGGCGCCGGCTGCGGCGGGCGATACCCTGTTCCCGATGGCTGTTGCACAGAGCCGGTCGGCGGACGAGGCTTCCCCCGAGGTGCGGGTGTCCCGTGTGGCCGATGTCGAGATCGTCGTGCTCGATGGACGCTTCGATGGCATAGACCAGATCAGCCAGCTGCTCGCGCCGCACCAGGGCCTGGCTGCACTGCAGGTCGTCTCGCACGGCTCCAGCGGCAGCTTGCGCCTGGGCAACTCCCAGCTCTCGACCAGTCGCCTCGAGGCCCTTCGGGACCGGCTCTCCGGCTGGGGAGCTGCCCTCAGGCCCGATGCCGATATCCTGCTCTATGGCTGCGATGTCGCCGCCGACGCACCGGGCATCGAGTTCGTGCAGCGGTTCGCCGCGATCACGGGTGCGGATGTGGCGGCGTCCACGGGTGCCACCGGCCACGTGGCGCGTGCGGGCGACTGGACGCTCGAGTACGCCACGGGTGTGATCGATGTGGCGCCGCTGCTGCATGCGGCCGATTTCCCTGCCCTGCTGGGCGGCTCCTTCACCATCTCGGGTTCGACCCTGAGTTTCATCGGCACTTCGGGCGCCGATGCGTTGAATCTGCGCGTGAACAGTTCGGGCCAGCTCGAGTACCGGTGGGACGGCGCGGCGCTCTACAGCGCGATCGACTTCGGGCTGGCAGGCGGCACGATCAGCATCGACCTCGGTGCGGGTGACGACGCGTTCATCTTCGATGACGCGTTCGATCTTGGCGCTGTCGCGCTCACGGTCCAGGGCGGTGCCGGTACCGATGTCGTCACTCTGAGCGAGAACCTGACGCTCAGCGGAGGCCTTGTCGTCGCTGCGGAGTCGATCGTCCTGTCGAGCGGCTTCACCGTCAGCACCGGGGCGGGCAACGTCTCCCTGACCGCTCTGGCGCAGGACGCGACCCAGGTCACCGCTTCAGCCGCGCTCGCTGCGCGCACCGCGTCGATCCAGGTGCTCGGTTCGCTGGTTGCGACCAGCGGCAACATCACCCTCTCCTCCGAGGTGACTCGCAACATCGCGCTGACCGATACGGTCACGGCGGCAGTGGCCTCGACCTCGGACGCAAGCGTCGTGGTGAGCGGAACCGTGAGTACGGCCGGAGCGATGTCGCTCACCGCGCGTACCGGCGGTACGGTGACGGCGAGCGCCGCCGGTCTTCTGGGCTTGAGTGCCAGCAACACCTTCACC
>JBILGF010000369.1:0-3693 GCA_044351195.1 Burkholderiales bacterium | reverse complement strand
CGAGCCCAGGGGCGGGACGCGTCCCGCCGCGCGGCGCGGCGCGAGTTCGACCGGCTCGTGCCGCTGCCGGAAGGCGCCCTGGTGCAGGAGCTAACCGACCGGCTCGAAGCGATCGCATGGCCCCGGTGGGTGCCGCGCGTGGCCTTCGTCGTTCCCTTCGGCTGCGACATTGCCGCCGCCGCCGACCGAAGAAAGGCGCCCGACGCTCCGAAGGGCGTCACTTGCCCGCTGCTCGCCGCGCGTCTGGTCTCCGCCATCCGCGGGCCGGTGTTCCTGCGCGATGCAGCGCCAGCACTTTCGAACCTGCTCGATCTCTGGACCGGTGCCACCCCGTCGGGCACCTGGGACATCTGGCTTCCGGTGC
Organism: Burkholderiales bacterium; assembly: GCA_044351195.1. Classification (GTDB taxonomy): domain Bacteria; phylum Pseudomonadota; class Gammaproteobacteria; order Burkholderiales; family CAIKXV01; genus CAIKXV01. The sequence goes on along the minus strand of JBILGF010000369.1, from coordinate 3,329 downwards.
AGCCCGGCCAGGTGCAGCCCGTCCCGGCCGCCACCCGCTCGAAGAGGAAAGCCCGCTCATGACGCACGTCACCACCCCGATCTCCGCAATCGAGCAGCGACTGCTCGCCGAACGCGTCCGGCAGTGCGTGCCGTTGCGCCACCCGGCGTTCGGCAAGCTGCTGCAACTGCTCTCGATCGAGGCCACCGATACCGTGGCCACCGCGGCGGTGACCGTCGGTGCGCGCTCGCGCATGCTGATCAACCCCGCGTTCGTCGCGCAGCGCTGCCGCACCGACGCGCACCTGTCGATGCTGGTGATGCACGAGCTCTACCACGTGCTGCTCGGCCACACCCGCATGTACCAGCGCCCCACCCTGGCGGCCAACTGGGCCTTCGACTGCATCATCAACGCCCAACTGTGCCGGCTGCACCCGGAGGTCGAGTTCACCTCGTTCTTCTCGGCCTGTGCGGCCCCCGAGGGGCTCTGGAGCCTGATCGGCCCGCCAGCCGGATGGCCCACCGCTGCGCGCTACGCGCCGGGCGCGCTCGGGGACGTACACCGCCGCCTGTACGACGATGCAGGCGCCACCACGGCAGACCTGTTCGCACTGCTGGACCGGGTAGCCGTGGCGCTCGATGTAGACGTCGACGGTGCCGACCGCCTGCTTGGCAACCACGACGCGGACGCGGACGCGGGGGCAGAGGCGGAGGGGGCGGACGGCAGCGACCCGCTGCACGCCGACCCCGACCTGATGGCGGAGGTCCGACGCATCGTCGCGCGCTGGCCGATGGTCGAACGGCGGGGCGGCGCCGACGACGGCGGCGTGACCACCCACGAGCGCAGCGACTTGCGCCGCCACGGTGCAGCCCGCCGCGCCGTGCGCGAACTGCTGCGGGCCGCGGCGTTCGGCACCGACGGCGGGCCGTGGGTGCGCAGACCGGTCGAGACCGACGTCTTCACGCCGCTGCCGCAAGCCGGTGATCGCCGCGCGCACCTGCAGCGCCTGATGGGCGCCGAGCCGCTCTGGTGGCAAGGGCATCTCATGCAGGAGGGACGGCAGCTGGCGGGCCAGGTGGCGGTCTACCTCGACGTCTCGGGATCGATGGCAGCGTGGCTGCCAGTACTGCTCGAGGCGCTGACCGAATCCGCCGCACTGGTGCAGTGGCCACTCTTCGGCTTCTCGACCCAGGTACACCCCGTCACCCGCGCCGAGCTTGCCGCCGGCCGCTTCCGCTCCACGGGCGGCACCCACATCGGCTGCGTGGCACGGCACCTCGTCGAGTCGCGCGTGCCACGGGCCGTGGTGATCACCGACGGAGACGTGCAGGCCATCCCCACCGCACTCGCGGAGCGTCTTCGCCGCGCCAGGCCACGCGTGCGCGTCGGCCTTCTGAACGGCTGCAACGGAAGCTTCTGCGATCACCTGGGCTGGCCGGTGACGCGGATGCCCGCACTCGACAGATAAAGGAGAACGACATGAGGAGCACGACATGACCGAAGCGAACACGATGGTCGCGGAGTGGGTCCTGCCCGGCCACCCCGACAAGCTCTGCGACGCCCTGGCCGACCGCATCGTCGGCGAGGTGATGCGCGCAGACCCCTACGGACAGTGCGGCATCGAGGCCGCCTGCGCCTTCGACCACGTGTTCGTCACCGGCCTGATCGGTTTCGACCGCGACACGCTGCCCGACATCGAGCAGCGCCTGGTGGAATGGATCCGCGACACCTACCGCTCGGCCGGCTACGGCGGACGCTGGGACCCACTGCCCGAAGCGCTGCACATCGACCTGCGGGCGCTGCGCATCGAGCAACGCGGCAGCGAGTGGCAGGAACTGCGGCACCTGTCGGACGACCAGTGCATCTGCGTCGGCTACGCACAGGACACGCCGCAGACCGACTACCTGCCCGGCGCACTGTGGACTGCACGGCGCATCGCCCGCGCCCTGCACGCCCGCCAGCAGGCGACACCGCAAGGGGCGATCGGCCCGGACGGCAAGGTGATCGTGCGCGGCGTGGAGCACGAGGACGGCCGCTTCCAGCCGCGCTCCGTGTCGGTGTCGCTGCACCACGCCGAGGACGCCGACTGGCTCGCGTTGCGAAGGCACGCACAGGGCGCGCTACACGACGCACTCGATGGACTTGGCGCGGAGCCGCTGCCCGACCTCACCGTCAACGCCGCCGGCATGTTCCTGTGCGGCGGGCCGACCGGCGACAACGGCACCACCGGCAAGAAGCTGGTGATGGACGCCTACGGCCCCGGCGTACCCATCGGTGGCGGCGCCTGGAGCGGGAAGGACTTCCACAAACCCGACCGCGTCGGCGGGATGCTCGCGCGCCGGCTGGCGCTGCAGTGCGTGCAGGCCGGCATCGGCCACCGCGTACGCGTGCAACTCGAGTACCGACCCAACTCGGCGCTGCCCGAATCGGTCGGGGTGTGGGCCGACGGCGTGCCGGTGCCGCTGCCGCCCGGGGTGCGACCGGTTGCCACGCGAGATGCGGCGCGAGCGATGGTCGCGGAATTGCACGGCAAGGACTTCCTGGCGCTGACTGCGGGGGAACTGGCGCGGTGGGGGCACCTCGGGACGGTTGGATCGTGGTGGGAGGCGGAGACGCAGTGCTAGAGCCGTTGCTAAAGTAACCTGCACGCAGCACGCTCGTCACACCAGCGCCAGACCTTGTATTCACGCACCGGAGGGATATACCGATGACAATGAACACGGCACAAATTAAGTTGCTGAGGAGTGCTATCGGAGAGTACGAATTCCCGAAAGTTTACTGCCGCTTTGATGTGCTCGAGGAAGTGCAGGCACCAGAAATGACGCAGGTAGAAAAGTACATTGGTGAACTACTTCGAAGTCCAGATCCTGAACGTACAAAGTACGGGCTGGCCAATGTGCTCTACTGGGGACACGCGCAGGTCGGCTATAGAGACACACGAGTAAATAGGTTCCTCGAAGCTGTCAGCGACCATCAGATTTCGGAATTCCAGAAATGCGTATCCGGCCCTGACATACCCAGCCCTCGTGCCATATCCATGATACGAATGCCCGAGTTCAGATACCTCTCCTTTATTTCAAAGGTATTGATGTTTCTTAGCCCGAAAACGCATTGCGTTCTCGATCGCCAGATCGCAAAATTACGAATGGGAACCGCTGGTAGGAGCCTGAATGGACTGAGAGTTCAGCCCACTTATATCCCTGTCACCCAGCGTAACGAAAAAATATATGCGCACTGGCGAGCAGAGTGTTTAGATATCAGCACGCGCTACTTTGCTGGCACATATAGACCCGTGGATATCGAGCGAGGCTTTTTCACACTTATCCAGCTCGACGATCTTGAACTGGCAC
>JBILGF010000042.1:0-11950 GCA_044351195.1 Burkholderiales bacterium | reverse complement strand
ACTCGCTTTCGGACTCGTCGCTGCGTGCCATCACGGCCGGGAAGTTGCTGCTGTCCTCGCGTACCCGCGTATAGCCGAAGCCGAGCTTGCCGAAGGCCGAGAAGCCGGTATTGCCGAACGCGAAAGAGCCCACGCCGGTCAGCTTCAGTGCATCGACCTTGTACTCGAGCCGGGCTGCTCCGCCCGCATTGCTGAAACCGACCGTGTTACGACCCAGGTTGTCATAGCCACCCTCGATCGCCAGCCACGGCAGCACGCGATAGCCTGCGAAGAACTTGAATGCGGTGTCACTCTCGTCGAACGAGATACCCGTACCCGCAGGGCCGATGTTGAAATCGCCGGTCTTGAAGCCCAGTCGCGACTGACCCAGGCCGAACCCGGTATACCAGCCCGTAGCGGCGGGGGCCTGCGCTGCAGGCTGCGCCAACGCGGACACCGAAACCAGCAGAGCGGCAGCCATGCAGGCTGTCACGGCCGTGCACGCGATCACTGGTCTGTTCGAGTGTCTGCTTGCCATCACAGGGCTTCCGCTTTTTCAAGATCGATAGCGATCATACCAACGGCAGGCCCGGAACCCAAGCGCGCAGGCTGCCGCCGCTGCGGCCGTGAGTGCAACGCCGAGCGCAAACCCGGTTGCGGCACCGGGCATCGCAGGGCAAACTGCGCGGGCTTCGCGACATGCAGCCATTCAGGCGCAGCCGAAGCCCACACAGGAGGCAAGGCATCGTGACACACCCCATTGCAGCGACCGTAGCCCGCGCCTGCGCCGCCGGCTTCGTCTTCCTTTCGATCGCCGCCACCGGCACTGCGGGCGAGGCGTCCGCAGCCGATGCAGCTGATGGCGATGCACGGTCGTACCCCGCGCGCCCGGTACGGCTGATCGCTGCAGCCTCCCCCGGGGGCGGTATCGACATCCTCGGGCGCCTGCTCGCGCAGCGCCTGTCCGACGCCTGGAAGCAGCAGGTGGTGGTCGACAACCGGTCCGGCAGCGGCGGGCTGATCGCAACCGAACTGGTGGTGCGTGCAAATCCGGACGGCCATACCCTGCTCATGCAGAGCGTCGGCGTGTCATATGTCGGCACGCTCAACCGCAACGCACCCTTCGATGTGCTGCGCGACCTCGCCCCGGTAGCGCTGGTGGCCAGCCAGCCGTCGCTGCTCTGCGCCCACCCTTCGCTGCAGGCATCGAAGCTCGGCGAACTGATCGCGGCGGCGAAGGCCCGGCCCGGCCAGGTCACCTTCGGCTCCGGTGGTGCCGGTGGCGCATCGCACATGGGCACGGAACTGCTGGCCAACGCGACCGGCATGCGCATGGTGCATGTGCCCTACAAGGGCACCGGGCCGTCGATGGCGGCCCTGCTGTCGGGCGAGGTGAGCGTCGCACTGATCGGCATCTCGACCGCGCTGCCCCACGTGCGCAGCGGCAAGGTGCGTGCACTCGGGGTGAGCAGCGCCACCCGCTCGTCGCTGGCCCCGGACATACCGACCATCGCCGAGGCCGGCGTAGCCGGTTACGAGTTCTCCGGCTGGTACGGCGTGCTTGCACCGGCCAAGACGCCGCGCGCCATCCAGGAACGCATCAACGCCGGGGTGAATGCGGCGATCCGGCATCCCGAACTGCTGCAGCAGTTCGGTGGAAACGGCTTCGAGCCACTCGGCGGCAGCATCGACGCGTTCCGGAAATACTTTGCCGCCGAAGTGGCCAAGTGGCAGCGGGTGATCGCCGAGGCCGGCATCGGCAACCGGTAGCCTCGCGCGGGGACCTGCACGGCATCTGCCGGCTGGCTGCCCTTGCCGGCTGGCAGTGATGACCTCAGCGACGACCTTCGCGCTCTGCCAGGCCCAGGTTTTCGACCGACAGCCCGAGTTCGCCATGCTCGATGCGCTGCACGATGTCGCACACGGCATCGTTGGCAGGCGTGGCGATCCCGGCCTCGCGACCCAGCCTGCCCACCAGGCCGTTGATGTGGTCGGTCTCGCTGCGCCGCTTCTTCAGCAGGTCCTGCAGGGCCGTGTTGCGTGACTGCTTCCCGATATGGCCGACCAGCGTGGCCACGAGTTTCCCGGCGAGCGACGCCGGTGTATTCCCGGACTCGGTACCGAACTCGGCCTCGGTGAGTCCGAAGATCGGCTGCAGCCGGTAGCCGTGGGCTGCACCGACGGCGATGGTCTCGCAGCCGATGCGCTGCACCAGGTCGAAGATACGCGGATCCTGCAGGGCATCATAGGACTGCACGCCGAGCATCGCCAGGGGCGACAGCACCATCGAGTTGGTCACCAGCTTGGTCCACTTCGCATCGCGGATGCTGGCCGTCGTGGTCACCTGCGCGGTACAGGACAGCAGCTCGCGCAGCATCGCGAGCCGCATGCTTGCGCTGCCGTCGAGTTCGCCCAGCGCGAACCAGCTGCGCTCGCGCGGGGTCTTGCGCAGCGTCTCGCCCGGCACGAACAGCTCGGCCGACAGTTCGATGCAGGCGCCGACAGTGCGTTCACGCCCGACCACCGAGGCGATCGCCTCGTCGTTCATGCCGTTCATCAGGCCGACAACCACGGCATCGGATGCCAGGTAGGGCCGCACGAGCTCGGCCATCCAGCGCGCGTCGTGCGACTTCATGATGATCAGCGCGACGTCATAGGCCTGGCGGGTGCGACTGTGGCTCGCGAAATCGCACAGATGCAGCGCGTCGACCGGGGGAGCATGCTCCTCTCCATCGGGCAGCGTGACCTTAAGGCCACGCGTGCGCAGCGCCTCGACCTGCGCCGGCCAGGGGTCGGCCACTACTGGCGCGTGGCCGGCACGAGCCAAGTCGGTCGCCACGTTGCAACCGATGGCACCGGCACCGAGGACCACGATGTTTCGCGGCATGGCGACCTCCCGCTCGGGACGTGTCTGCCCCTGGTACAAGGCATGAACGCTGGCTCATGCGACCGTGGTGCGCGGTGCACCGTGCGCAGTACACCTTGCGCCGTACATCGTCATATCCGGGCTTCGTTCGGTGGTAGGCCGTGCCAGATTTGAACTGGCGACCAACGGATTAAAAGTCCGCTGCTCTACCGGCTGAGCTAACGGCCCCCTGAACGAAGCCCACGATTATAACGGCTCTGGAGAAAGACGCAAACTGCTCTTGCGTTCCCTGCGTGCAAGCACCACAGGCCACCCGGCGGGCGCACGGCGAAGCCCTTCAGGCCTCGCGCATCATCCGCCAGTACTGGTATTTCATGGTGGCGGCCGAACCGGCCACGATCGAGACGAACGTGATGAACGAGCCCAGTGCCAGCGTCGACAGGCCGGTGATGCCCTGGCCGATCGTGCAGCCCAGGGCGGTGACGCCGCCAAAGCCCATCAGCACGCCGCCCAGCATGTGGTTGCGCATGTCAGCCGGGGAGGTGAACGATTCCCAGCGGAAGGTACGCGTGGCCTTCGCCATCGCGAACGCACCGAGGATCATCCCGGCCACTGCGGCGATGCCGAAGGTGATGCGTAACGAGCGGTCGGTCCACAGGGTCAGCAGTTCGAGCGAATACGCCACCGGCGCGACGAAGCTGAATGATTCGGCCGCGCGCGAGTTGGTCGCATAGAAGGTGGCCTCGAGAGTGTCCGGGTTCTCGCGATAGCCGAGGTTGGCGCTGACGAACCAGCCGGCTGCGACGACCAGGCCGACCACCAGTCCGCCGACGATCCCTTCCCGGTTGGCGCGGAAATCGCGGCTGCCGAACACGAAGGCGCAGATGAACGCGGCGATCGCTGCGGCGACAGCCATCGCGGTCGCCGGATCGGCACGCGCGCCGGACAGCAGCGTCGGCAGGTCCTGGCCGGGGATCGACCAGCGTTCGAAGTTCACCGCGACGGGCTGCAGCCAGTCGACCCGCCATTGGCCGAACAGCCCGCGCAGGGTCATCCAGGCCGAGAGTCCGAGGAACAGCACCACCACTACCGACTTCAGGTTGCCTGCCCCAATCCGGATCAGCGTCTTGCTGCCGCATCCGGACCCGAGCGTCATACCGATGCCGAACAGCAGGCCACCGACGACATGTGCCAGCCACATGAGGTTGGGCCCTGCGTAGATCGACCGGCCGAGGTCGATCATGCCGGCGAGCTGCAGGCCGTTGGCCGCCAGCATCGCGACCGCGATCGACAGCAGCCACATGCGCATGCGTGACAGGTCGCCGATGTTGATCCAGTCGGATACCGCGCCCAGGGTACAGAAATGGGTACGCTGGGCCACCGCCCCGAAGACGAACGCGAGCGCGAAGGCCAGCGCGGCGACCAGTGCGCCCGTATGTGCGGTTGCTTCAGGGATCATCCCTGGAGCATCGGGGACGGCCGCGCGAAAATCAAGCGTCACTGCCTCCTCGGCCCCTCGGAGGGGTCAGCAGTAACGTGTCGGGTCTTCGACGCCGGCCCGGGAAAACCCGTCGCGGCGCAGCCGGCAGGCATCGCAACGGCCGCAGGCACGGCCATCTTCGGTGGCCTGGTAGCAGGATACGGTCTGCGCATAGTCGACCCCAAGCGACAGGCCGAGGCGGATGATCTGCGCCTTGTCGAGGTCGATGATCGGCGCACGCACATGCAGGCGCCTGCCCTCTACCGCGGCACGCGTCGCCAGGTTGGCCATCGCTTCGAATGCGGCCACGTAGGCCGGCCGGCAGTCGGGATAACCAGAGTAGTCGATGGCATTGACCCCGATGAAGATGTCGTCGGCGCCGAGAACTTCGGCCCAGCCGAGCGCCAGCGACAGCATCAGGGTATTGCGTGCCGGCACGTAAGTGACCGGGATGCCTGGCCTCACGCCGTCGACCGGCACATCGATGCCGGCATCGGTGAGGGCCGAGCCCCCGAACTGCCCGGCGTCGACATGGACGACGCGATGGGCGGCAACACCGATGGATGCGGCCACGCGCGCGGCCGCATCGAGCTCGGCGCGGTGGCGCTGGCCATAATCGATCGACAGCGCGTGCGGGGCGAAGCCGCCAGCCTTGACCACGGCAAGTACGGTGGCCGAGTCGAGCCCGCCCGACAGCAGCACGACCGCCGGCCTGGGCGGCAGCAGCGGCTGCGTGACGCGCGCAGTGCCGACCGGATCGATCATCGCCCCTGCGCCTCGCCCCAGAGCTGCTTGTGAAGCTGCACCTGCATGCGTACCGGAAGACGGTCGCGCAGGATCCATTCGGCCAGGAGCGCCGCCGGCAACTGGCCGAACGATGGCGAGAACAGCACCGGACAGCGTGCCACGAGCCGGTGTGTGTCCAGTACCGACCTCGCCCATGAGTAATCCGCCTCGTCGCAGAGCACGAACTTCACTTCGTCATGCCGGTCCAGGTGCTCGAGGTTCGACCAGAGGTTGCGCGCCGCCTCGCCGGAACCCGGCGTCTTGATGTCGAGGATGGTCGACACCCGCGCATCCACGCCGGAGATATCGAGCGCGCCACTGGTCTCGAGCGATACGGACAGGCCCCGGTCGCACAGGGCGCGCAGCAGATCGAGGCAGGCGCGCTGGGCCAGCGGTTCACCACCGGTCACCGTCACGAACGTCGCGCCATGCGCATCGACTTCGCTGAGCACGGCATCGAGATCCATCATCCGGCCACCGTGGAATGCATAGGCGGTGTCGCAGTAACCACAGCGCAGCGGGCAGCCCGTCAGGCGCACGAACGTCGTCGGCAGGCCGACCCGGCTGGTTTCGCCCTGCAACGAATAGAAGATCTCGGTGATGCGCAGCCGCACCGGAGCCTCGCCCGGGGACGGCAACACGTCGGGTGGCGCGGCGGGCAAGGCGGCCGAGTTCATCGGCTCATTTGCGCGCGGCGAGCCTGCGCTTCGCGCGATCGGCCGCCTCGGACTTCGGATGGCGTGCCACCAGGTCTTCCAGCGTACGGCGCGCAGCCGCGGACTCGCCGAGTTCGGCCTGCGAACTGGCGATGTTGAGCAGTGCGTCGGGGACCTTCTCGTTGTCCGGCCAGGTGGCGATCAGTTGCCGCTGGCTGGAGATCGCCACGCGGTACTCGCGCAGGTTGAAATGCGAATCACCGATCCAGTACTGTGCCGCCGGTGCCAGCCGGCTCTTGGGCCAGGCCTTGACGAACGCCTGGAATGCGCTGATCGCACCCGCGTAGTTGCCGATGCGCCGTAACTGATGCGCAGAATCATAGGCACGCTGCTCGGCGAGCGCGTCCGGTGCCGTCGGGGTAGCGGTCGTTGCGGTGGCGGTCGTCGGGGCAGATGCCGGCGGGGTGGATACCGGCGCGACCGTGCTGGTCGCTGCGCCGGGCAACACAACCGAACCGGGACCCGGGCCCGGCGCTGCCGTGGGTGCCCCCCCGGGAACCGACCCGGAACCCGGCGTGGGCACTGCGGCGGGTGGCGCTGCGGGTGCTGCGGGTGCCGCGGCCGCAGCCTCGACGCGCTTGATGCGCGAATCGAGGTCGATATACATGTCGCGCTGGCGGCGCACAGCCGTCTCGATCGCGTTGGCCAGAACCTCCTGCTGGCCACGCAGCTTGCGCATCTCGGCCTGCAGCGCCTCGATCTGGTTCAGTACCTCGAGCAACGACTGCGCCTTCAGCGCATTTTCGAGCTGGTTGATCCGGGTGGACAGCTCACCGGACTGCCGGGCGAGGTCGGCGATCTGCTGCTGCTGGGCAGCGATCGTCTCGCGCTGCGCCGCGATCGCCTTGCGCGACTCGGTATCGGTGAACAGCTGGGCTTCGACGGCCGATGGCAGCGCGGCGGCGAGTGCCGCCGCTACCAGCCAGCCAGCCGCGCGGCGCCCCGTGGCCGCACCGTCGCGAAACGTTACCGTCACTTGCCGACCGGGGGCTTGTCTTCGCCGTCGTACAGGATGTCGGCGCGGCGGTTCTCGGCATAGGCCGCTTCGCTGCTTCCGGTGGCGCGCGGACGCTCCTCGCCGAGGCTGACCGGCTCCATCTGCCGCTCGCTGACGCCGAGCACCGACATTACCTGCCGCACCGCATCGGCGCGACGCTGGCCCAGCGCGAGGTTGTACTCGCGGCTGCCACGCTCATCGGTGTTGCCCTGGATGGTGATGCGCAGCTTCGGGTTGTCGAGCAGGAACCGGGCATGCGCCTGGATCATCGGCCGGAACTCGTCGCGCACGACATTGCTGTCGTACTCGAAATAGACGCTGCGCCGCGACAGCACGCTTTTCGGGTCGCGCAGCACATCAGGCAACTGGCCGACGGGTGTCTTGTCGGTAGCGATCGGCGCGCTGCTGATCGGCGGCTGGCCGACCGGCGCTTTCGGCAGCGCATCGACCGGCGGCTTCTTGAGGGCGCCCTGCTCACCGATCTGTCGCGACTCGACCTGTGCGCCAGGCTGCTCGGAGTCCGGGGTGGACGAGCAACCGGCCAGGCCGACCAGGCACAGCGCGCCGACCCAGGCTGCACCATGCCTCAGGCCTGCGGACCGTCGTGCGGCCGGACGGGTGGAACAGACCACCTGCTGTTGCATCGAGATGAGTGTCATCGTAATCCCTTTCACTGTGCCTTCAACAGGGGACCCCAGGCGGGCTCGCGCACATCGTTCGAGCCTGCCGACAGCCGTTGCCGCACCCGCCCGTCGCTGGACACGGCGGCCAAGATACCACGCCCCCTGACCTCGGTTGCGTAGAGGATGATCCGGCTGTTCGGAGCAAAGCTGGGCGACTCGTCCACTGCAGTGTCGGTGAGGACCTGTACCTGCCGGCTGGCGAAATCCTGTATCGCGACATTGAACCGGCCGCCGCTGCGCTGGATGAAGGTGAAGCTGCGCCCATCCGGACTCGGCCGCGGAGACACGTTGTAGGTGCCCTCGAACGTCAATCGCTCGGGCTCGCCGCCGGCGGCAGCTACCCGGTAGATCTGCGGACTGCCGCCACGATCGGACGTGAAAAGCACGAAGCGGCCATCAGGCGTGAACGCCGGCTCGGTGTCGATCGCACTGGACCGGGTAAGCCGCTGCACATTGGAACCGTCGGCATCGATCAGATAGACCTGCGACGGACCATCCCGGGTCAGTACCACCGCCAGGCGATTGCCATCGGGCGACCATGCCGGTGCGCTGTTGCTGCCGCGAAAGTTTGCCAGCACGATGCGCGAGCCGTTGATCAGCGACTGCACATAGATGATCGGCTTCTTGCGCTCGAACGATACGTAGGCGAGCCGGGTCCCGTCGGGCGACCACTTCGGCGAGATGATCGGCTCGCTCGATGCGAGCACCGTCTGCGCATTGGCGCCGTCGGCATCGGCGATCTTCAGTTCAAACCGGTTTCCCTGGCGTTCGACATAGGTGATCTTGGTGCTGAACACCCCGACGTCACCGGTAAGCCGTTCGTAGATCGCATCGGAAATCCGGTGTGCAGTCAGGCGCAACTGACTGCTGTTCACCGTGTAGCTGAAGCCGGCCAGTTGCGCCTGCCTGGCCGTCGGGCAGCGCGCTGGCCGACCCGATCACCACCGCATCGGCGCCGCGTGCGCTGAACTCGGGATAACGCAGGTCGGCCGGCTGCACCGGAGCCGGCCGGATGTCCTGCACGTCGACCATCCGGAACAGGCCGCTGCGCTGCAGGTTGGCCACGATCACCGGCGTCAGCGCCTGGGCAATACGATCTTCACCGGCAAACGGGACGATCGCGATCGGAGACTGGCTGGCGCCGGCACCGGTGATCTCGATCTTCAACTGGGCCTGGGCCGGCATGCCCGCCAGAGTCAGGCTGAGGGCAAGGGCCAGGGTCAGGGCCAGAATCCGCGCCAGGACGGCCGGAACACGCCGCATCGACTGCGGCGTGCCCGACGCAGATGTCACGGCAGACGCACGCTGCAGCGCAGCGCCTTTGGCAAGCATTGAAGCCATCGATAGGTACATGGGGTGCGAGTCTAGCGGGAATGGAAGCATTGAACAGTCAATCCGGGCGCAATGGGTCAAACGTCCACCCCGAAACGGCGTTGACCATCCGGCCGTTCGTGGGCGCCGGCCCCCCCCTGCCCTGCCCCCTGCGCCGCTGCAAGCGCGGCGCCCGGCACCGATCCTGCATGTACGCGGATCATTCCCTGGGCCGGAACTGCAGCAGCAGCGTGCGGAACTGGGGAAACAGTTGCGGCTCGGGCGGGATCGGCAACGGCTCGGCGCGCCGGATCGCGCGCTCGACTGCTTCGTCGTACAGCGCATTGCCGCTCGATCGGCGCAGTTTCACCGACAGGACATCGCCGCCGGGGATCAGTACCACGTCGAACTCGGCGGTCGCAGTGGGCGGCACGCCGGGCGGTTCCACGATGAACTGGCGCACCTTGGCGCGGATCTTGTCGACATGGGAGGCCAGCAGCTTCGCCTGCGCGCTGGCAGCGGCCTCGGCCGCCTTGCGCCCGAGTTCCTCCTGCTCGCGCCGGATGCGGTCGGCCTCGGCCTGCCTGACCTGGGCCTCCTTCTGTGCCTTCGCTTCGGCCAGCTTCGCTTCGGCGGCCTTCGCCTCGGCCAGCTTCGCTTCGGCCAACGCCTGCGCCTTCGCCTTGTCAACCTCTCGCTTCTTCGCCGCCTCGGCCTTGCTCCGGTCGTCCTCGACCTGCTTCGCCTTTGCGGCCACCTTGGCCTTGACCTCGATATCGGCCTTCGGCGGCGCTTCCTTCACGGGCGGTGGCTTCGGCTCGGGCGCTGGCCTGGGCGCTGGCGGCTTCGGTGCGGGTGGCGCGGGCACAGGTTCGGGCGGCGTGGGCACGGGCTCGGGTGGCGTTCGTGCCGGCTCCGGCTTCGCCACTGGCGCCGGCGGGGGCAGCGCCGCCCACAACTCGGCCGATACCGGCTCGTTGCGCTGGGTCTGTATCTGGAAACCGAAGGTGAGCGCCGCCACGGCGATCAGGTGCACCAGCAACGCGAGCACGCCGGCGAGCAGAAGCCCGGGCTCTTCGGGCGCGCGCCGGCGCAGATGCCAGCCGCCGGCGTTGCTCAGCGCGGACATGCGGCCCCGGCAAGGCATGCACGGCCCGCGGTGCGCGCGATGGGGCCGATGCATGGCCGGCACCCCGGGCAGGTCGAGATGCACACAGAGATTGCAGCGCCGCCGCAGGTCATGGCCGTGCGCCTACGGCGTGCGCGGCTTGGCGAGCAGGCCGACCCGCTTCACCTGGTTCTGCTGCAGCAGATCCATCACGTCGAGCACGGCCTCGTAGCGTACCGCCTTGTCGGCGGCGATGACCACGGGTCGGTCGGGCGCCGTCGATTGCAGGCCCTGGATGAATTTCACCAGTTCAGCCCGGGACAACTCACGCTCGGGCGCGCTGCGCGTGCGATCGCGTACCGCGAGCGTGCGGTCGGCACGGATGGTCACCTCGATCGGCAGGGCCGGGGCAGTGAGCGACTGTCCCACTGACGGAAGCTCGATCTGGCCCGGATTGGTCAGCGGCGCCGTGACCATGAAGATGACCAGCAGCACCAGCATCACGTCGAGGTAGGGCACCACGTTGATCTGGTTCATCATGCGGCGCGGCCGCCGCTTGCGGATCGCCGTACTCATCACGCGGACTTCCCGGTGTGCTTCATGCTCAGCCCTGCCGCTGCATGATGTTGGTGAACTCTTCCATGAAGCTTTCGAAGCGCACCGCGAGCCGATCGATGTCGTGGCTGAACCGGTTGTAGGCGAGCACCGCCGGAATCGCCGCGAACAGGCCCATCGCGGTGGCGATCAGGGCCTCGGCGATGCCGGGGGCGACCAGCGCCAGCGTGGCCTGCGCGACCGTCGACAACCCCATGAACGCGTGCATGATCCCCCACACCGTACCCAGCAGGCCGATGTAGGGCGCGACGGATCCGACCGAGGCGAGGAAGGCGAGGTTCTGTTCCAGCATGTCCATCTCGCGCTGGTAGGTCGCGCTCATGGCGCGCCGCGTGCCATCGATCGCGGCGCTGCGGTCGGAACCCGGTGGACGCTTGACCTTGCTGAACTCGCGAAAGCCGGCCTCGAAGATGCGCTCGAGGCTGCCAGCCCGGTTCTTGGATGCGGCCGCCGCCTGGTACAGGCTGTTCAGGTCGCCGCCGCTCCAGAAGTCCTTCTCGAACGCCTCGGTGTCGGATAGCGCCTGGCGCAGCACGAACGCCTTGCGGAAGATGTACCACCACGACAGCAGCGATGCGAGCAGCAGCCCGAGCATCACGAGTTGCACGAACAGGCTCGCCTGCATCACGAGCCCCCATACCGACATGTCCTGTGTCACGTTCATGCTGTCGATCCCGATCCGTTATGCGTCCCGATTCCGGCAGCCGGGCCGCGTGCCATGCTGGCGCCGGCATCACCGCCGGCATCATCGCCGGCGGGAAGTGTCCATGATCCGAGCGCCGTGCGCAGGGCTTCCGGGATGCCGATCGGCCGAAAGCGCGTCGCCGAGACGCAGACCAGTGAAAGCTGGGCGCGGATGGCAACGACCCCGTCGGCCCATTCCACGGTCTGAACGAACCGGGCCGAGGTGCGCCCGAGGCGGTCGACCGCAGCCGTGACTTCGAGCGCGTCGTCGAGCCGGGCAGGTTTCAGGAACGCCATCTCGAGCCGGTGCAGCGCGAACAGCACGCCCTCGGCTGCCAGTCGGCCGATGTCGAAGCCGATCGAGCGCAGGAGCTCGGTGCGAGCGCGCTCCAGGAAGCCGAGATAGGCGGCGTGGAACACCACGCCGCCGGCATCGGTGTCCTGGTAGTAGACGCGTACCGGAATGCGGTAGCGGCGCGCCGCATCGGATTGCGCCGCCGGCGGCAGGTCAGCTCGGCTCATCGAAGAGGTCCGGGGTGGCGGCACGACGCGGCTGCGGCAGTCCGAAGTGCCGATAGGCGATCTGGGTGGCGATGCGGCCGCGCGGGGTGCGCTTCAGGTAGCCCTGCTGGATCAGGAAGGGTTCGATCACGTCCTCGATGGTATCGCGCTCTTCGCCGATCGCCGCGGCGAGATTGTCGACGCCGACCGGCCCGCCTTCGAAT
>JBILGF010000193.1:0-6426 GCA_044351195.1 Burkholderiales bacterium | reverse complement strand
GCCAGCGGCAACGCGATCGGTTTCCTCATGGCCTACAACGGCCTGGAGTTCGTCGAGGCCATCCGCGCGCTTGCCGAGCAGATGGGCATCCCGGTACCGGAAGAGCCCTGGCGCGGCGGTGGGCGCGGTGTGGGCGGCGCGGCCCCCGGTGGCAGCGAAGATGCCGCTGCGATGGAGGCTACCGCCCGCCTCTACGAACACATGCGCGAGGCAACCCGGTTCTATCGCGAACAACTGAAGCTGCACCCGAAGGCGATC
Source organism: Burkholderiales bacterium (assembly GCA_044351195.1). Lineage (GTDB taxonomy): Bacteria > Pseudomonadota > Gammaproteobacteria > Burkholderiales > CAIKXV01 > CAIKXV01. Next base: position 6,168 of record JBILGF010000193.1, on the reverse strand, counting down.
GAGTACCTCAAGCAGCGCGGGCTCACCGGAGAGATCGCCTCGCGCTTCGCGATCGGCTTCGCGCCGCCCGGCTGGCAGAGCCTCGAGAACGTGTTCGCCAACTACACGTCTCCCGAGCTCGACCAGGTCGGGCTGGTGGTGAACGGTGAATCCGGCCGGCGGTTCGATTTCTTCCGCAACCGGATCATGTTCCCGATCCTGAGCCAGCGCGGCATGGTGGTCGGCTTCGGCGCGCGGGTGATCGACCCGGAAGACCAGCCGAAGTACCTGAATTCGCGCGAGACGCCACTGTTCGACAAGGGGCGCGAGCTGTACAACCTGTTCGCCGCGCGCCGGGCGATCCGCGAGGCCGGCCGGGTGCTGGTCGTCGAGGGCTACATGGATGTCGTCGGGCTGGCCCAGCACGGTGTCGACTACGCGGTGGCTGCGCTGGGCACCGCGACCACGCCGTTCCATGTACAGAAGCTGCTGCGCCAGACCGACAATGTGGTGTTCTGCTTCGACGGCGATGCAGCCGGCCGACGCGCGGCCTGGCGTGCACTCGAGAACAGCCTGGGTCTGCTGGTCGATGGCAAGAACCTGTCGTTCCTGTTCCTGCCGCAGGGCGACGATCCGGACACGTTCATCCGGCGCGAGGGCCGCGAGGCTTTCGAGGGTCTGCTGGCCAGTGCGATGCCGATGTCGGCCTTCCTGGTGCACGAACTGACGCAGCAGAACGACCTTGCCAGCGAAGAGGGCCGCGCGCGGCTGCTGCGCGATGCGAAACCCCTGGTCACCCAGCTGCAGCAGGCGCCGATGCTCGGGCGGATGCTGCGCAAACGACTGGCCGAACTCGCCGGCATCACGCCGCCGGAACTGGACAGTCACTGGGGTATCGCGCCGCAGGCCCCGGCAGCGCCTGCCCGAGGGCGAGGCGGCGACGCAAGCCGGGGCGGCACCGGGCCACGCGATGGATCCGGCCGCGATACGTTCGCCGGCGCCCGCCGGTTCGACGGCGAGCGTACCGGGCAGGGGCGCCGGGACGGCTCCGGCAGCCCTGCCGCGTATGGCAGCGTGGGCGGTGGCCGCAGGCCACGTCCGGCACCCTCCCTCGCGCGAACCATGTTGCAGGCATTGCTGTCCAAGCCTGAACTGGTGGCCCGGGTCGACCTGCCCGACGGCGTCGAAGCACACCCGGAATTGCGCACGCTGCGGGTACTCGTCGAATTCCTGCGCGGCCAGCCGCAGGACGCGCTGGCCGGGATGCGGGCCGCCGGGATCCTGCAGGCATTCGCCGGCAGCGATTTCGAGGACATGTTGCGCGAGGTCGAAGCGGATGCACCTGAATGGGGGGACGCCGAGGAAGTCCAGGTCGAACTGGACGGCGCCGTGGAGCGCCTGCGCGAGCAGGTGCGACGTGCGGAGGCCGCCCGGATGGCCGGGGCGTCATCCCTCGCTGCGCTGACGCCCGAGATGCGCGACACCTTGCGCGGCCTGTTGCGGCGGCCGGGGGCATGACTTCAAGCTTTAATCAGCGCGGCAGGGCATTTTCGGCAATAACCTGCCTCGTATTCGACTAAGATGTCAGGTTTTTCCGAGCGGACGATACCGATGCCCAGCACCAAAGCAAAAACCAGAGCAAAGTCGGCACGATCGAGCGCGCCGAGTCGCGCTGCCACGCCGCATGCGGGCACATCGACGTCCGGGCGGACGGCTGCGAAGTCCCGATCCACTGCCGTGCCAGCGCGTGGCCGTGCTGCCTCGAAGGCCGCGACGGCATCGACGACTTCGGCGGCATCGAAAGCATCGAAGACCGCGAAGACCGCGAAGGTGCCGACGACTGCGAAGGCCCCGACGACCGTGAAGTCCTCGAAGGCACCGACGACCTCGAAAGCCTCGAAGGCGCCGACGACCTCGAAGGCCTCGAAGGCGCCGACGACCGCGAAGGCATCGAAAGCCTCGAAGGCGCCGACGACCTCGAAGGCATCGAAAGCCTCGAAGGCACCGACGACCGCGAAGGCCGCCAAGGCGTCACAGGGCTCGGGGACGCGCCAGGGCGCGACCGTCCCGGCGAGAGCTGCAGTCCGAACGGCGGCCGTGCCGGCGAAGGGCAAGCTGCCCGTCAAGACTGCGAAGGTCGCCGCCAAGGCGGCCGCAGCCCCGGTGAAGTCGTCGGGACGTCCCGGCAATCCGGCGGCAACACCGACCGGAACACGGACGGGAACACAGACCGAAGCGCAAAAGCGCGCCTCCGTCCGCGCGCCCGTGCCCGCCCGGACGGCCGCCGTGCATGCCGCCAAGGCGGCACCGCCTGCCGTGCGTGCAACCGGGGCACGCGTCTCCGAGGACAAGGCGCTGGTCGAAAAGGCCGCAAGGCCTGCGGCGAAGGCCGAAAGGTCCATGAAGCCTGAGACAGTGAAAGCGCAGCAACCGGCCGAGCCGGCAGTCGGATCCGTCCAGGACGCTGCGGAACCGGCAAAGGCCGCTGCCACCAACGGCGTTGCGTCGGCGGTCAACCCCCTGCTCGTCGGCCGTCCGACCAAGGCCGAGATCGCCGAACGCGCGGCTGCGATGGCGCGCGCCAAGCTTGCCGCGAAGGAGAAGGGCGGCAAGGGCAAGAAAGACCGCCTGCTCGGGGCCGAGAAGGCGCCGGTGATCGACCCCGAGACGCGTCGCCTGCGGTTGAAGAGCCTGATCGTGCTCGGCAAGGAGCGCGGTTACCTGACGTATGCCGAGATCAACGACCACCTTCCCGACGACATGCTCGACGCCGAGCAGATCGAGAACGTGATCAGCATGATCAACGACATGGGCATCTCGGTGTTCGACGAGGCGCCCGATGATGAATCGCTGCTGATCAACGAGGCCGCGCCCGCGGCGGCCGACGAGGATGCCGCCGAGGAAGCCGAGGCTGCACTGGCCACGGTCGATTCCGAGTTCGGCCGCACCACCGACCCGGTGCGCATGTACATGCGCGAGATGGGCTCGGTCGAGCTGCTCACGCGCGAAGGCGAGATCGAGATCGCCAAGCGCATCGAGGAAGGCCTCAAGCACATGATCCTCGCGATCGCGGCCTGCCCGACGACGATCGCCGAGATCCTGGCGCTGGTCGACAAGGTCGCGCGCGACGAGATGCGCATCGACGAGCTGGTCGACGGGCTGATCGATCCGAATGCCGAGCAGGTCGCTGCTGCGGAATTGCCCGAAGAAGCGGAGATCGACGACGAGGACGCGGAAGAGACCACCGAGGAGGAAGACGAGGCGAAGGCTGCCGCCGCGCAGACCGCCAGCCTGCTCAAGCTCAAGACCGAGGCGCTGGAGCGTTTCGCGACGCTGCGTTCGCTGCACGAACAGATGGTGAAGTCGCTCGCCAAGGGCGGGCCGCAGGGCAAGGCCGCGCGCCAGACCCAGGATGACATCTCGGCCGTGCTGATGCAGATCCGCTTCTCGGCCAAGCAGATCGAGATCCTCTGCGACAGCGTGCGCAAGCTGGTCGAGCGGGTGCGCAGCCACGAGCGGCGCATCATGGACCTCTGCATCGAGAAGTCGGGCATGCCGCGCACCTACTTCATCAAGAACTTCCCGGGCAACGAGGTCAACCTCGACTGGATCGTCGCCGAGGTCAACGGCCGCAAGCCGTACAGCGATTCGCTCACCCGCAACGTGCCCTCGGTGCTCGAGCACCAGCAGTCGCTGATGAACGTGCAGAAGACGGTCGGCATCCCGCTGAAAGACCTGAAAGAGATCAACCGCCAGATGTCCACCGGCGAGGCCAAGGCCCGCCGCGCCAAGCGCGAGATGACCGAGGCCAACCTGCGACTGGTGATCTCGATCGCGAAGAAGTACACCAACCGCGGCCTGCAGTTCCTCGACCTGATCCAGGAAGGCAACATCGGCCTGATGAAGGCGGTGGACAAGTTCGAATACCGGCGCGGCTACAAGTTCTCGACCTACGCCACCTGGTGGATCCGCCAGGCGATCACGCGTTCGATCGCCGACCAGGCGCGCACCATCCGTATTCCGGTGCACATGATCGAGACGATCAACAAGATGAACCGCATCTCGCGCCAGATCCTGCAGGAGACCGGCACCGAGCCCGATCCGGCGACGCTCGCCGAGAAGATGGAGATGCCCGAGGACAAGATCCGCAAGATCCTCAAGATCTCCAAGGAACCGATCTCGATGGAGACGCCCATCGGCGACGACGACGACTCGCACCTGGGCGACTTCATCGAAGACCAGGGCACGATGTCGCCGGGCGATGCGGCGGTCTATGCCAGCCTGCGCGGCGCCACCAAGGACGTGCTCGACAGCCTCACCCCGCGCGAGGCGAAGGTGTTGCGCATGCGCTTCGGCATCGAGATGAACACCGACCACACGCTGGAAGAGGTCGGCAAGCAGTTCGATGTCACCCGCGAGCGGATCCGCCAGATCGAGGCCAAGGCACTGCGCAAGCTGCGCCATCCGTCGCGCTCCGAGCGGCTGCGCAGCTTCCTCGACAGCGAAGGCGGCTGACCCGGCGCCCGCTCCCTCGGACCGCCCGCCGGGCGCGGGCGGTCCCCGCCATCGGTGTCCCGCTGGCCGCGCGCGGTGTCGGTGCGACGCGTTCCGCTAGAATGCCGGCATCCGTGCACCGACCCCCGAGGAGCGAGCGATGACCGTCCGAAACGAAGACGCCGGCAACGGCAAGGTGTTCCTCATCTCGCCGGAAGCACCGGTACCCGAGGGAGAGGCTGCCGGCGCACAGCGCGATGCGGCCAGCGGCGGGCTGCGTATCGGCGTGCTCGACAATTCCAAGAGCAATGCCGACCACCTGCTGAGGATGATCATCGAGGGCGTCGGCCAGCAGATGCCGGTCGCCTCGGTAGTCAGCCTGCGCAAGCCCAACCCGAGCACCCCGGCAACGAAGGCGATGCTCGACCAGATCGAGGCCGAGGCCGATTTCGTCGTCAGCGCGATGGCGGACTGAGGGTCCTGCACGTCGTGGAGTGTCCACGACATGGCGCAACTCCGGAAACGCGGCCTGGTGACCGCGGTCATCTATTCCGGTCCGTTCCGCAAGCTGGGCGAAACCCAGGCGCGCATCTTCGGCGTGCCCGAACTGCCGCTGATCGAGATCCCGCATCCGCTGGGCGGTGTGTCCATCGATGAAGTGCGCGAGCGCGCCGAGGTAGCGGTACCCGTGTTCATCGACCTGATCCGGAAGCACCAGAAATGAGCGCGACCGAACGACTGCTCGAGATCCCCGGCGCGGCGCTGGAGGTCGACGACGATTACGAGGCCATCGACGCCTTCGTGCGCGGGAAGAACTGGACGGACGGCCTGCCGGTCGTGCCGCCCACCGCCGAGCGGGTGCGTGCGATGCTCGCCTGCTGCGACCGGCCGATTGACGAACCGGTGGCGAAGATCCCGCCGCGCTTCGGCGAGGCGACGCCGTTGCGCCTGGCGGCCAACGCGGTGATGGCCGGCTGCCTGCCCGAGTACTTCCCGCTGGTGCTGCTGGCCATCGAGGCGCTGTGCGAGGAGAAGTTCAACCTGTACGGCATCCAGGCGACCACGCATCCGTGTTCGACGTTGCTGGTGGTGAACGGGCCGGTCGCGCGCGAGATCGGCATGAACAGCGGCCACAACGCGTTCGGCCCGGGCAACCGCGCCAATGCGACCATCGGCCGCGCGGTGCGTCTTGCGATGTGGAACATCGGTGGCGCGATTCCCGCGAGCGGCGACATGGCGACCCATGGCGCGCCGTCGAAGTACACCTACTGCGTCGCCGAGAACGAGGCGGCCAACCCCTGGGAGCCGCTCAACGTCGAGATGGGTTTCAGCGCCGACACCACCACGGTCACCGTCTACGGTGCCGAGGCGCCACACAACGTGAACGACCACGAGAGCCTGGGCGGCGAGGGGCTGCTGAAGATGATCGCCGGCACCATTGCCCAGACCGGCGCCAACAACATCTACTACGCCGGCGAGCCACTGGTAGTGATCGGGCCCGAGCATGCGGCGTCGATCGCGAAGGATGGCTTCTCGAAGCGCGACGTGAAGGCCTTCCTGTTCGAACATGCGCGCGTGCCGCTGGGCAACCTGTCCGACGACAACATCGTACGCCGCCTCAAGCAGTTCGAGCCCTGGCTGCCCGGTCTCACCGCCGAGCAGCGCGACCGGCCGGTGCCGATCATCAAGGGGGAA
>JBILGF010000368.1:0-3702 GCA_044351195.1 Burkholderiales bacterium | reverse complement strand
ACGGTCGCCACCAATGCGCTGCTCGAGCGCAAGGGCGAGCCGACCTGCCTGTTCATCACGCGCGGCTTCCGGGATGCACTGCGCATCGGCTACCAGAACCGGCCGCGCCTGTTCGATCGCCATATCGTGCTGCCGGAACTGCTGTACACCGCGGTGCACGAGATCGACGAGCGGCTGGATGCCCACGGCAAGGTCGTGCTGCCGCTCGATGTCGAGTCGGCACGCGCGGCCCTTGGCCACGCCTTCGAACAGGGTTACCGTGCCTGTGCGATCGTGCTGATGCATGCCTGGCGCGAACCGGTCCACGAGCGCGAGGTCGCGCGGCTCGCGCGCGCTGCCGGCTTCACCCAGGTCTCGGTGTCGCACGAGGTCAGCCCGCTGATGAAGCTTGTCGGCCGCGGCGACACCACCGTGGTCGATGCCTACCTGTCGCCGATCCTGCGCCGGTATGTCGATCGCGACGCCGCGCCTGATGTTCATGCAGTCGAGTGGCGGGCTCACCGACGCCTCGCTGTTCCAGGGCAAGGACAGCATCCTGTCCGGGCCGGCGGGCGGCATCGTCGGCGCGGTGCGCACGGCGGCCGCCGCCGGCTTCGACCGCATCATCGGGTTCGACATGGGCGGCACCTCTACCGACGTGTCGCATTACGCGGGCGAGTTCGAACGCGCGTTCGACACCCTGGTGGCCGGCGTGCGCATGCGCGCGCCGATGATGAGCATCCACACGGTGGCCGCCGGCGGCGGCTCCATCCTGCACTTCGACGGCGCGCGCCTGCGCGTGGGGCCGGACTCGGCCGGCGCGAATCCCGGTCCGGCCTGCTACCGGCGCGGTGGGCCGGCAACGATCACCGACTGCAACGTGCTGCTCGGCAAGGTGCAGCCGGCCTTCTTCCCCGCCGTGTTCGGTGCCGAGGGCAGCAGCCCGCTCGATGCCGAGGCCGTGCGCAGCCGCTTCGCCGCGCTCGCCGCCGAGGTGTCCCGCGCCAGCGGCGCCGAGCGTTCGCCGGAGGCGGTGGCGGAAGGCTACGTGCAGATCGCGGTCGAGAACATGGCCAACGCGATCAAGAAGATCTCGGTGCAACGCGGCCACGATGTCACGGGATACACGCTGGCGAGCTTCGGTGGCGCTGGTGGCCAGCATGCGTGCCTGGTGGCCGATGCGCTGGGCATGCGCCGCATCCTGATCCATCCGTACGCGGGCGTGCTGTCGGCCTACGGCATGGGCCTGGCCGACATCACCGCGATGCGCGAGGCGACCGTGGAAGCCGTGCTCGCCGAGCCGCTGATGCCCGAGCTCGCGCAGCGTTTCGCACGGCTGGCCGCCGAGGCTGCGGCCGAGGTAGCCGGCCAGGGCATCGCCGAGGACGCGATCGATACGCGCCGCAGCGTGCACCTGCGCTATGCCGGCACCGACACCTCGCTGCCGGTGCCGGCCGGCAGCGCAACGGAACTGCGCCAGCGGTTCGATGAAGCCTACCGCAGCCGCTACAGTTTCCTGATGCCCGGACGCGACCTGGTCGTCGAATCGATCACCGTCGAGGCCATCGGTGCGACCGGCGCCGACGGTACGGTCGACGCCGCTGGTGCGGCCAGCATGCAGGCCTCAGACCCGGGTGCCGGGGCGGGCACGCCCGCGCAGGCGGGTGCTGGCAGACCCGCGCCGGTTGCGGTAGTACCGATGTACAGCGACGGCCGCTGGCACGACACGCCGGTGGTGGTGCGTGATGCGCTTGCCGAGGGCGCACGCATCGACGGCCCGGCCATCATCGCCGAGGCCAACGGCACGACCGTGGTCGAGCCCGGGTGGTCGGCGCATGCCCGTGCTGGTGGCGACCTGCTGCTCGAGCGCGTGGTCGAGCGGCCCGCCCGCACCGCGATCGGCACCCGCGCCGACCCGATCATGCTGGAGATCTTCAACAACCTGTTCATGGCGATCGCCGAGCAGATGGGGCTCACGCTGGCCAACACCGCCTGCTCGGTGAACATCAAGGAGCGCCTTGATTTTTCCTGTGCGCTGTTCGACCCGCATGGCCAGCTGATCGCCAATGCGCCACACATGCCGGTGCACCTGGGCTCGATGGGCGAGAGCGTCAAGACCGTGATCGAGCGTAACGCCGGCCACATGCGCCCAGGCGACGTGTTCATGCTGAACGACCCCTACCACGGCGGCACCCACCTGCCGGACATCACGGTGATCACCCCGGTGTTCGACACCGCGCCGTCCAGCGACGACACCGCCCGGCCTCGCATCCTGTTCTACGTCGGCTCGCGCGGCCACCATGCGGACATCGGCGGCATCACGCCCGGATCGATGCCGCCCGACAGCACGCGGGTCGAAGAGGAAGGCGTACTGATCGACAACTTCCTGCTGGTCGAGCAGGGCCGGCTGCGCGAGGACGAGACGCGCGCCCTGCTCGCCTCGGGCGAATATCCGTCGCGCAACATCGATCAGAACCTCGGCGATCTGCGCGCGATGATCGCCGCCAACCAGAAGGGCGTGCTCGAACTCGACCGGATGGTCAGGCAGTTCGGCCTGGACGTCGTGCATGCCTACATGGGGCATGTGCAGGACAACGCCGAGGAAGCGGTGCGCCGCGTGATCGACCGGCTGTCCGATGGCAGCTTCTGCTGCGAGATGGACCATGGCGCGCAGATCCGCGTCGCGCTCACGATCGACCGCACGGCGCGCCGCGCGAAGATCGACTTCACCGGCACGTCGGCGCAGCTGGCCAACAATTTCAACGCGCCATCGGCGGTGTGCGTGGCTGCGGTGCTGTACGTGTTCCGCACGCTGGTCGACGATGACATCCCGCTGAACGCGGGCTGCCTGAAGCCGATCGACCTAGTGATCCCGGAAGGCTCGATGCTCAGGCCGCGTTACCCGGCTGCCGTGGTTGCCGGCAACGTCGAGACCTCGCAGTGCCTGACCGACACGCTCTATGGCGCGCTCGGCGTGATCGGCGCCTCGCAGGGCACGATGAACAACTTCACCTTCGGCAACGACCGTCACCAGTATTACGAGACCGTCTCCGGCGGATCGGGCGCAGGTACTGCAGGCACCGGCAGCGACGGGGTGGCGCGCGGCTTCGACGGGACGGCGGTCGTGCAGACGCACATGACCAACTCGCGGCTGACCGACCCGGAAGTGCTCGAATGGCGGTTTCCGGTTCGCCTGGAGCGTTTCGAGATCCGCCGCGGCAGCGGGGGGCGCGGTCGCTGGCACGGTGGCGATGGCGCCGTGCGCGAGATCCGCTTCCTCGAACCGATGGTCGCGGCCATCCTGTCCGACCGGCGCCGCATACCGCCGTACGGCATGGCCGGCGGACAGCCCGGCCAGGTCGGCCGCAACAGCGTGCGGCGGGCCGACGGCCGTATCGATGAGCTCGGAGGCTGCGACTCCACGCCGATGCAGCCGGGCGACGTCTTCATCATCGAGACACCAGGCGGCGGCGGCTACGGCCAGCCATAGCCACTGCGAGGCGAGCCGCTATACTCGGGCCCCCGCATCCAGCGGAGACACCCATGCTCTACATCATCTACCAGGAAGACGGCCCGGACAGCCTTGCGATCCGCGCGCGCGTGAAAGAACAGCACTTCGCGTATCTCGAGCAGCACAAGGACAAGCTGGTACTCGGCGGCGCCACCCTGGCCGAGGACGGCGCAACCCGGCTGGGCAGCGTGCTGATCCTGAGCGTGCCCTCG
>JBILGF010000041.1:0-12019 GCA_044351195.1 Burkholderiales bacterium | reverse complement strand
AGGCCGTTTCCGATCGACTGCTTCAGGTCGACCATGAACACCGACAGGCCGTCGGACTTGCGCTTGCACTGGTCTTTCGGCGTGGTGCGTGCGAGCAGCAGCATCAGGTCGGAATAGAGCACGCGCGAGATCCACACTTTCTGGCCATTGACGACATAGCGGTCGCCCTTGCGCACCGCGGTGGTCTTCAGGTTCGTGGTGTCGGTTCCGGTCGAGGGCTCGGTGACGCCGAAGGACTGCAGGCGCAGCTTGCCGGAGGCGATGCCCGGCAGGTACCTGCGCTTCTGTTCTTCCGAGCCATGGCGCAGTACGGTGCCCATGGTGTACATCTGGGCATGCACGTAGCCCGAGTTGCCACCGGCATGGTTGATCTCTTCGAGGATGACGGAGGCCTCGGTGAGGGTGACGCCCGATCCGCCGTATTCTTCGGGGATCAGCGCGCCGAGCCAGCCGGCGTCCTCGAGCGCCTTGATGAACGCCTCGGGGTAGCCGCGCTCTTCGTCGATGCGGCGCCAGTACTCGCCGTCGAAGGCGCCGCAAAGGTCGCGTACGGCCTCGCGCAGGGGCTGGTGGGAATCGATCTGCAGGGGTGCGTTCATCGGCGGCGGGCTCCGGTCCGGGCAGGGTCGCCGAGGATCGTGTCCGGGTCGTCGGCGATGTGTATCAGGGCAGCGCCGGATTATAGGCACGCTTGACCAGCAGGGACAGCGAATCCTATGATCATCCTCCCGGCAGAGCCGCCTTACTGGACGATCGACGTGGCAGAAGTGACTTCGGGCTGGCCCGACGACGTGTATGCCCAGCTCACGGCGGCGCGCATCCGCCAGGTGTCATACGTGCCCGACGCCGGCCACAGCCGCCTGATCGAGCGCTGCCAGGCAGACGCCACGATGCGCACCGTATCCCTGACCACCGAGCAGGAAGGCGTGGCGCTGGGCCTGGGAGCCTGGCTCGGCGGCGAACGCCATGTGCTGCTGATGCAATCTTCGGGCGTGGGCAACACCATCAACATGCTGGCCGCACCGATCGAGATGCGCGTGCCGCTGCTGATGCTGGTGACGATGCGCGGCGAATGGGCCGAGTTCAATCCCTGGCAACTGCCGATGGGGCAGGGCACGCGCGCCGCGCTGGAAAGCGTCGGTACGCTGGTCTACCATGTCGACCAGCCTGCCGAGATCGCGCCCACGGTCGGTGCCGCCGCACACATGGCGTTCAATACCGGCCGAGCCGTCGCCGTGCTGATCGGCCAGCGGGCGATCGGCGCGAAGAACTGGAACAAGTAGACCGGTGACGGCCCTCGATACCCGCAGCGACACGGACCTTCCCATGGCGAGCGCGCATACCCCTTCAATGTCCGAGACGCCGATGCTGCGCCGGGAACTCGTCCAGGCCATCCTTGACCGCCGTGCCGATGCGCTCGTGGTCACCGGCCTGGGCACCACCTGCTACGATGTGTTCTCGGTTGGCGACAACCCGCTCAACTTCTACAACTGGGCCGGCATGGGCGGTGCGGCCATGGTGGCCTGCGGGCTTGCACTGGCGCAGCCGGCACGGCGCGTCCTGTGCATCACCGGCGATGGCGAGATGCTCATGGGCCTGGGCAGCCTTGCGACGATCGCCTGCGAGAAACCCGCAAACCTGTCCATCGTCGTGATGGACAACGAACACTATGTCGAGACCGGCATGCAGGGCACCCACACCGGGCGCGGGGTCGACCTTGCGGGCATCGCGCGCGCGGCCGGATTCCCGGTCGCTGCCTGTGTCACCGCCAGCGAAGGTTTTGCGCCGGCACTCGAGGCGATCTACGGTCCGGGGCCGGTGTTCGTGAACCTGAAGGTGAGACCGGCGCAGCCACCGATGACCCTGCCCATGCGCGATGGTCCCTACATCCGCAGCCGCTTCCGTGACGCCCTGCTCGGACCGGAAGAAGCCCATCCGGTGATGATGCCGGCGTCCAGTCACCGTTAGCGCGGGCCCCGCCACCATGCACCCGATGGATACCGCTGGCCAGGCACTCCCGGTCTATGACCACTACATCGACGGCCATGCGGTGGCACCGGCCGGCGACCGGTATTTCGAGACGTTCGATCCGTTCACCGGCAAGGCGTGGGCGATGATCGCGCAGGGCGACACGCGCGATGTCGACCTCGCGGTCGAGGCTGCGCATCGTGCGTTCAACAGCGGTCCCTGGCCGAAGTTGAATGCGTCCCAGCGCGGCGCGCTGCTGCTCCGGCTGGCCGACCTCATCGGGCCGCAGTCCCAGCGCCTGGCCGCGATCGAAGTGCGCGACAACGGCAAGCTGCTGTCCGAGATGTCCGCCCAGACCGCCTACATGGCGAACTGGTACCGCTACTACGGTGGCCTGGCCGACAAGATCGAAGGCGCCGTGATCCCGACCGACAAGGCCGACGTGCTCAACTTCACCCGGCACGAGCCCCTCGGCGTGGTGGCGGCGATCGTTCCGTGGAATTCGCCGCTGCTGCTCACCGCATGGAAACTCGCGCCGGCGCTGGCTGCCGGCAACACCGTGGTGGTGAAGCCGTCCGAGTACACCTCGGCCTCCATCCTCGAGTTCGTCAAGCTGATCGAGCTGGCCGGGTTTCCCCCGGGCGTGGTCAACGTGGTCACCGGCTTCGGTCCCGATGTCGGTGCGCCGCTGTCGGAGCACCCCAGGGTGGCCAAGGTCGCGTTCACCGGCTCCGATCGCACCGGGCAGCTGATCTACCAGACCGCGGCCAGGGGCCTGAAGCGGGTCAGCATGGAGCTTGGCGGAAAATCGCCCAATATCGTGTTCGCGGATGCGCAACTCGACAATGCGGTAAAGGGCGTCATTTCGGGCATCTTCGCCGCCACCGGACAGACCTGCATCGCCGGTTCGCGGCTGCTGGTGCAGCGCTCGATCCACGACGCGTTCGTCGAGCGGCTGGTCGCGTTCGCGAAGACCGCCCGCATGGGCAATCCGATGGACCTCGATACCCAGGTCGGGCCGGTCACCAACCAGCCGCAGTTGCGCAAGATCCTCGACTACATCGATATCGCCCGCGGCGAGGGCGCGATCTCCGTGCTCGGCGGCGAGCGGGCGAGCCGTCCGGAATGCGGACAGGGCTGGTTCGTCGAACCGACCATCTTCGTGGGGGTCGACAATGCGATGCGCATCGCCCAGGAAGAGGTCTTCGGCCCGGTGCTCTCGGTCATCCCCTTCGATGACGAAGAAGATGCGGTCGCCATTGCCAACGACGTGCAGTTCGGCCTGGCCGCCGGCGTGTGGACACAGGACATGCGCCGCGCGCTGTCGATGAGCGAGCGCCTGCGCGCGGGCACGGTCTGGGTGAACACCTATCGCGCGGTGTCCTACCTGTCGCCGTTCGGAGGCTACAAGCGCAGCGGACTGGGGCGCGAGAACGGACAGGACATGATCCACGAGTACCTGCAGACCAAGAGCGTCTGGATTTCCACTGCGAGGGAAGTCCCCAACCCGTTCGTGATGCGCTGAGTCGCGGCTGGATGCTGAAGGCGATGCCCGGGCGATGAGCCTTGCACGGACATTGCCGGGCCGCCAGTCACGTTCGGATGCGCAGTGGGCCGGACCACTGGAAGGGCAATCATGAAAGTCGTGGAGTTCCTGCTGCAGTCGCTCGAGGCCGGGGGCGTGCGGCATATCTTCGGCAATCCCGGCACCACCGAGATTCCGCTGGTACAGGCCTGCGGCGACCGCGGGCCGCTGGGCATTGCCTATGTCGTCGCGCTGTCGGAAGTCGCTGCCGTTCCGATGGCCGATGCGCAGGCTCGACTGCGGCGAGGCCTTGCCGTGGTGAACCTGCATGTGGCTCCCGGACTCGGCAACGGCATGGGCGGGCTCTATACCGCCGGCATCGTCAGGTCCCCGCTGCTGGTGCTCGTGGGCGGGCAGGACCGGCGACTCCTGCATACCGGGCCCATCCTGCACGGGCCGCTCGAGCAGATGGTGCGCCCGGTGGTGAAGGCGGTCTATACGCTCTCCGGCATCGAAGATGCGGCATTCCATGTGCGTCAGGCGATCCGCGTCGCGCTCACGCCGCCCACCGGACCGGTCGCGCTGATCTGTCCGCCCGACCTGCTCGAGTCGGAGATCGACGCCGAGCCGACCGCGGTTCGTCCGCCCCGACTGGCCGGGCTGGACACCGCGGATGCCGCTGCGTTCGCCGACTTCCTGCGCATGGCGCGTGCACCGGCGCTGATTGCGGGCGAGGATGTGCACTGGGCGGGCGCGTCAGGCGCGCTGCGGCGCCTCTCCGAGGCGATCGGTGCGCCCGTGTTCAGCGGTCCCTATACCGGGATGCTGCCGCTCGACACCGATTCGCCGAGCCATGCGGGCTACCTGTCCCCCGGCTTCGCGGCAATCGGCAAGCGACTGGACATGTTCGATGCGCTGCTGTTCGTCGGCTTCCGCAATTTCCGTACGACCCTTCATTCCGAGGCGAGCCTGCCGCAGCGCAAGGCGTGGATCGGACACGATCCCTCGCCGCTCGTCACCGACGGCGAGTACGCGCTGGCGCGCATCGCCGACCTGGATGCGTCGCTGACCGCCATCGGCCGCGTGCTGGCGCCCCCGAGCGGGCAGCAGGGGCTGGCGGCCGCGGGCGGCAGCAGTGCCGACAGCGCCCGCGGGCACGCTGCCAGCCGCTGGCTGCCCGACGTCGAGTTGCCGGCGACGGTGGAGGGCGTGTTGCATCCGTCGCGGGCGATCGACGCGCTGCTGCGGGCCTTCCGTGGCGCGATCGTCTTCGACGAGTCCGGGCTGTCCACCTCGGATGTGCGTCAGTTCGTCGAGGCGCGCGCCGGCGAGTACCTGATCAACGGCAGCGGCGGCATCGGCTGGGCGCTGGCTGCGGCCGTCGGGGGTGCAATCGCCTGTCCCGATCGGCAGGTGCTGGCAGTGGTCGGCGACGGGTCTTCGCTCTATGCATCCGAGGCGCTGTGGACGGCCGCCCATCACGGTGCCCGGCTGCTCGTGGTGATCCTGTCCAACCGCCGGTATGCAACGCTCAACGAGGCCGCAGGCCGCCTCGCAGGCGGGCCGATCGGACTGTTCACGCTCGAGCCGCCAGTGCTGGACTTCAGCGGTCTCGCAAAGCTGCACGGACTCGCGTTCGAGCGCTGCGATACGGAACACGCCCTTGCAGGTTTCCTGCGCGCGACCGGTGGCCGGATCGATACGCCGACGCTGCTCGAGCTGCGCCTCGACCCGTCGATCCGGCCGGTGATGGCGGCACGCCATTTCTGAGCGGCGCAGCGCTCAGCGGCTGATCGCCGGGAATGTCACTGCGATGCCCCAGGCAAAGGCGCAGGCCGTCGCCAGCGCGCCGGGCCAGGGGCTGCCGGTGGCCCGAAAGCTCCAGCGGCTGAACAGCCCGTAGGCCATGAACATCACCAGGATGGCCGGGATGATGATGATCAGGAAGAACAGCCGCTGGAGGTCGAGCGCCACCGCCAGCACCAGCGAGGCGATGAACAGGGCCTTGGTCATGGGATAGGCCATGCGCGGCGCCTGCGGGTGGCGCGCAAGCCACTCGTCGGCCAGTGCCCACACGAGGGTGCCCACCAGCATCGCGGCGATCAGGGGGCCGCGGCCATCGGCTGGCCAGAGGTTGAACACGTACCGGTCGACCGGGATGCCGATCGCCAGCGTCGCCCAGGCCACCACTGCGAACGCAGCCGCCGCCGCGCGCGGCGACGGCAGCCTGGGCGCGGGCAGGTCGATGCGGCGGTGGTGCGCAAGCCAGGCGATGCCGGCGACGGTGAGCAGCCCGTACAGCGCGAAGTGCAGCAGCAGATAGTCGCCGAGCAGGATCGGCAGGAACTGCGTGGGCACCAGCCGCAGCAGCAAGGGCGTCGCCAGCGCCGGGCCTGCGCTGACCCAGAGCCAGTCGCGGCGCGAGACAGGGGCAGCCCCGATGTGCAAGCCCGGCCAGCCGTGCGGCGAAAGGCCATGGAGCGCAGCCTGCCGGTCACGACGCGCGCGCAGTGGTCGACCCGACAGCCGGCGCAGCAGCAGCGACAGGGGCCAGGCCAGCATCACCGTACCGGCGAGCAGTCCAGCGAGCGCCAGCCCCCGCGCGTCCACGAACGGCGCAGCCGTCGATGCGGGGTGGCCGCCGATGGCGAAGGCCTGGCGCAGCCAGTCGAGCGACTCGCGCTGGCTGGTCGCGTGATAGAGCACGCCGATATGCTCCGCTCCGGATGCCAGTGCGAAGCGGCGGGCACTGCCGTCGTCGAACCGGCCATAGGTACGACCGGGCACGACGCTGGCCGCGGCGTCCGCCGCAGCCTCGACGGCCGTGCCCTCGGGGAGCCCGGCGCCCTCCGGCGCGATGTCACGGCGCCCACCCGGGCCCGCGACCAGCCGGCGGCCGAACGACTGCACCAGCGCAGGTTCGAGCGAACCATAGACGGACAGCAGGTTTGGTGGCGCCACCATGCGGGCGCCGCCATGGACGAGGGAGATGCCGACCGTCGCGACGATGGCCGTGTCGGTCTGCGCCTGGCGCACCACGAGGTCGGAGGCCATCGAGTGTCCGAGCAGCGCAACGCGTCCGTCGGCGCCGGGCAACCGGCGTGCGAACGTGATCACGCGTTCGAGTGCATCGAGCAGCGCGGCGAGCAGGGCATCGTGGGCCTGCAGGCTGCCCGGCAGGGGCTGCGGGTGCCGGCCGTGACCGGGAAAGTCGAAGGTGACGGCGATCATCCCGTTGCGCGCGGCCGTGATCGCGAACGCCTGCATGAGCTGCTGCGAGCCGGCGAAGCCGTGCGCGATCACCACTACCGGAAGGGCTGCCGCGGGCGGGCCGCCGTCACCGGCGGTCGCGGCGGCTGCGGGCCGGAACACGGTGACCGGTATCGCGTCCACGGTGCCGCGAACCACGTCGAGCCCGCTGCCGGCGGCGTGCAGCATGCGCAGCGCGCTGCCGACCCACGCAAGCGCGAGCAGCGTGAAGACGGTGATGCCGACCAGGGCAGCGGCCCTGCGCATGGCCCGGTCGCGCCCGGTCAGAGCAGCCCGCGTGCGATACCGCCATCGACCAGTATCGACTGGCCGGTGATGTAGCTCGCCTGGTGGGATGCGAGGAATGCGACCATGGAGGCGATCTCTTCCGGACGACCGAAGCGGCGCAGCGGGATGTCGCGTGCGAACTCGCCGATCACGTCCTCGGCGTCGACGCCGCGCTCCGCCGCCAGTTGTGCAGCGCGCTTGGCCCACAGCGCCGTGCGCGTCCGACCCGGAGATACCGAGTTCACCCGGATGCCGAAGCGGGACAACTCGGCCGCGAGCGTCTTGGTCAGCGCGATCAGCCCGGCCTTGTGCACGTTCGACACCACCTGGTGCTCATACGGCATGCGCGCGCCCGCAGCCCCGAGCAGCACGATGCTCCCGGTGCCGGCTTGCTTGAGCATCGGCAGTGCGAGCCGTATGGCCCGCACCGCGGACAGGATGTTGAACTCGTAGTTTGCCAGCCATGCATCGTCGGTGAGCTCCTCGAACAGTGCACGCTGGCTGCCACCGACGGCCGAGACCAGGATGTCCAGGCGCGGGCCACTGTCGCTGTCGTCGGAGCGCAGCCAGTCGGTGAGCTTGGCGACGTCATAGGCCTGGGTGATATCGGCGGCAAAGTGGCGCACGGGCCTGCCTGAAGACGCCTCGAGCGTAGCTGCCGCGCGCGCGAGCTTCTCGGGACTGCGTGAGACCAGCGTCACGTTGGCGCCGTTTTCGAGCAGGGCGCGCGCGGATGCGAAGCCGATGCCTTCGGAGCCACCGATCACCAGTGCGTGTTCGTTCGCGATGCCAAGGTCCATGTCGTCCTTCCTGATGGGATGCATGAGGGTGATCCGGGAAGCCTACCAGCATCGGTGCGGGCAGGTTCCGCTGCCGCGAATGATCGGTATCATTCCGCATCCGGCACCGGACGTGCCGGCAGGATCAGAGACCCGATCAACCGCCAAGGCCATTCCAGATGAACGAACCGATCCCGCATGACCTGATCGTGCACGATGCACCCGTGGCCCGCCTGCCCAGCGATACCCTGTTCGGCAGCGACGCCGTGGCCGAGACGCTCAAGCGCCTCGACATCCCGTTCATCGCGCTGAACCCTGGCGCGAGCTATCGTGGCCTGCATGACAGCATCGTGAACTACCTGGGCAACCGGTCGCCGCAGATGATCCTCTGCCTGCACGACGAACACGCGGTGCACATCGCGCAGGGCTACTGGAAGGCGTCGGGCCGGCTGATGGCCTCGGCACTGCATTCGAACGTGGGGCTGATGCATGCATCGATGCCGATCTTCAACGCCTGGTGCGACCGTACGCCGGTGCTGATACTCGGTGCGAACGGTCCCATGGACGCGGCACGCCGGCGTCCCTGGATCGAATGGATCCATACCTGTGCCGATCAGGCATCCCTCGTGCGCGACTTCACCAAATGGGACAACCAGCCGGCATCGGTGCCTGCAGCGGTCGAGGCGCTGCTGCGCGCGCGCCAGATCGCGCTGACCGCGCCGCGCGGGCCGGTCTACGTGAACCTGGACGTGGCACTGCAGGAAGACCGCATCGCCGCGATGCCGCCGATGCCCGACTTCGACCGCTTTGCCGCGCCGCAGGACGTCCATCCCGCACCCGACCTGGTGCAGCAGGCTGCGGCGCTGCTGTCGGGTGCGAAGCGGCCGGTGATGCTTGCCGGACGCGTGTCGCGCAGCATCGAAGGCTGGACGGCGCGGGTAGCGCTGGCCGAGAAGCTGCAGATGGAATCGGTCAGCCACATCAAGCTGGCGGCTTCCTTCCCGACCGATCATCCGCTGCACGTGGGCCCGCCGGGAAACCGCCTCGGGCCCGAGGCAGCCGAGGCGCTGCGCAACGCCGACGTGATCCTGTCGCTCGACTGGCTCGACCTCGGTGGCACCTTCAAGCAGGCCTTCGGCGACAGCCCGGTCACCGCGAAGGTGATCCAGGTGTCCTGCGACCAGCACAACCACCGCGGCTGGAGCATGGACTACCACGTGCTGCCGCCGGTCGACCTGTTGCTGATGTGCGAGCCCGATGCCGCCGTTCCGCTGCTGCTCGAGGCGGTGCGGCCGCGCAAGGCAACCGGTCCGGTTCAGCCGACCTTGCCGGGCAAGGTCGCGTCGACCACCAGCGTCACGCTGCAGGGGGTGGGCGATGCACTGCGCGCGGCGCTCGAGGGCATCGACTACTGCATCACCCGCCTGCCGCTGGGCTGGCACGGCTCCTACCTGCCGTTGCGGCATCCGCTCGACTACATCGGCGTAGACGGCGGCGCAGGCGTGGGCGCGGGGCCGGGCATCACGGTGGGCGCTGCGCTGGCGATCAAGGGCAGCGGCCGGATCGCGCTCGGCATCATGGGCGATGGCGACTTCCTGATGGGCAACACCGCGATCTGGACCGCGACCCATTACAAGATCCCGGCGCTGTTCGTGATCTGCAACAACCGGTCCTACTTCAACGACGAGCGCCACCAGGAGGCGATCGCGGTCAAGCGTGGGCGCCCACCCGAAAACCGCTGGATCGGCCAGCGCATCGACGATCCGGACATCGACCTGGCGGCGATGGGCACAGCGCAGGGCGCCCTGGGCATCGGGCCGATCAAGGCGTTTGGCGACATGCGCCCGGCGATCGAGCGCGGACTCGCCCATGTCAAGGCGGGCGGGGTGTGCGTGATCGACATGCGGGTGCTGCCCGGGTACGACGCGGAATGAACGCGCCCCGGGGGTGTGCGGAAGACAGGCCGCCGGCACCGGCGATCGGGCGATGGCGCATCTGCGCGCCGCTGGCCACCGCCGGTGCGGTGTCGCTGCTGGCAGGTGGCGCCTTCGCGCAGCCCGCGCCCTATCCGTCCAAGCCCCTGCGGATCATCGTTCCCTTCGCGGCGGGCGGGCCGGTCGACGCGGTCGGACGCACGCTGGGACAGCGGCTGTCGGAAAGCCTGGGCCAACCGGTACTGATCGACAATCGCGGCGGTGCCGGCGGGTCGATCGGCATGGAGGCGATGGTGCGTTCGGCGCCGGATGGCTACACCCTCGGCGTGGGCAGCCTGGGCAGCCTCGTGCTGTCGCCGGCGATCGACCCGAAACTGCGTTACGACCCGCTGAAGGACATCACGCCGATCGCATCGGTGGCAGTGACGCACTACGTCCTGGTGGTCCATCCATCCGTGCCGGCGAAAAGCGTTCAGGACCTCGTCCGCATCGCGCGCGAGCGCAAGGGGCGGCTGAACTACGGGTCCTCGGGAGTAGGCTCGATTTCCCACCTGATTGCCGAGAGCGTGCAGAGCGCCACCCCGGGCGTCGAGATGGTGCATGTCGCATACAAGGGGATCGGCCCCGCGCTCGCGGCCTTGCTGGGCGGTGAGATCGACCTGGCCTTCTTCACACTGCCGCAGTCTGAAGGCGCCGCAAAGGCCGGACGCCTGCGCCTGCTGGCAGCCACCGGCGCGTCGCGCGCCCAGGGCGCGCCGGGGTTGCCCACGCTGGTCGAGGCGGGCCTGAAGGTGCATCCGGTCGAGGGCAGCTATGGACTGGTCGGGCCCGCAGGTATCGCCCGCGAGGTGGTGCTGCGGCTCAATGCGCAGGTGAACGCGGCACTCAAGGCGCCGGAGTTCCGCCAGCGTTTCGAGGCCCAGGGCTTCGAGGCGGTGCCGCCGAACTCGCCCGAGGACTACCTCGGGCAGATTCGCGCCGACCTCGAAGTGTTCGGACGGGTGGTGAAGCGGGCAGGGATCCGGCCGGAAAACTGAGCAGGGCGGCCGGCCTCGCGCTGATGGACCGTGGCGATGGACCGTGGATCAGCCCGCGGCACGTTTGCCGTGTGCCACCCGTGTCGCCGCGACGAACAGCAGGAAGCCGGCACAGGCTGCGATCGAGGCCGCCAGTTCTCCGGCGTCCAGCGGGAATACCACGAGGAACGCCTTGCCCTTGATCAGCGTCGAGAAGCTTGATACGGCAAACGGCATCATGAACAGCCGGAATGCCTGCCAGCGGTTCGCGAATGCGGCGCGCAGCGAACCGACGCTCAGTGACAAGGCCAGTCCCACCACCAGGCTGATGCCAAGCGCGTTCAGCCAGATCGACGGCGCCGGATCAAAGTGGTTGAACACCGTGACCAGGTACCAGACCAGGTAGCACCAGAGCGCGACCTTGCCGGCCGCCAGCCGTGAAAAGTAGAGAAGGACGCCGCTTCGAGGTTGCGTCATGGGGCTTCAGGGCTGGATCAGCCTCGGGATCATCGCTGCATTGGCGAGCTTGTCCACGCGCTTGATCGCACGCAGCAGCTTGTCCTGCCGGTCGCGGTCGAGCAGGCCGTCGGCACAGGCAGCGAGCTTGGCGGCGAGATCGTCATCGCTCAGCGGGTTGAGCGGCCCGCCGCGATAGGCCTCCGGCGCCCAGTGCACGAAGCGCCGGCCGTCCTTCGTGACCAGCTCGATGCGCGAGCGGATGATCTCCATGCCCTGGGACTCGATCTGCGGGTCGACATGGGTGTGGATGCGCGCCTGCATGTCCTGCGCGGCCTGCGAGCCGATGAACGCGTCGGTGAACTCCTGCCGCCCCGCGCGATGGCGCAGGATGATCATCGTGAGCAGGCCGGCCATCGAGAACTTCGCCTGCAGGTGGGTCTTGGCCACCGCGAACCGGATCGGGTTGAGCACGTTGCTGCCGGCGTGGATATCGATGCGCTCGATCCTATCGGGCGTGATGGATTCCCCGCGCAGCAGTTCAAGCATGCCGTCCATCGTCTGGTGGGTCAGGATACCGGATGGATACGGCTTGACCGACACGCCGGGGTTGACGATTGACCACTGCTGCTTCTTCTCGCCCCCGAAGCCCTGCGCGGGCTTCTCGGGGAAGCAGCCGTTGCCGTACACCCGGAAGAAGCCCCATTCACCGTCCAGGCCGTTCAGGTCGGCGGTGAAGCCGCGCTGCGCGAGCAGGGCGGCAGTCACGCCGTTCTCGGCTGCGCGCGCGACCTGCAGCGGCTT
>JBILGF010000040.1:0-12031 GCA_044351195.1 Burkholderiales bacterium | reverse complement strand
CGCACCGCCTTTGCCATCGAGGCGGGTATCGGCGCGCTGAAGAACACCCGCATCGGCAGCACCGGGATGCACTGGGCCGCCTGGTTCGCCCGGGTGCAGGTGAAGCGTGCCCGGAATGCCGGCCGCGTGCGGAAGGCGAGGATCTGGTCGTCTTCGGTGGCGATGCCGTCGGGCGTGGCCACACCCCGGCCCCATACCAGGCGCACGTCGCTGTCGCCGGGCAGCTGTCGCGCGCAGCGGACCAGCAGCCGGCGCGCCCCGCCCGTATCGCCCGATGCGCCTTTATAGAGCGTGCCGCGGCCGCCATGATCGGCGTCGCGATCGAGGTCGGTACGGAGGTCTTCGTTCATGCCGCCGCGACCCTCCAGCGGCCACGGATGGCTGCGGCCCAGAATGGCCGCGCGCCGCTGGCCGGACACGATGCGCACCGGGATGCGCTCGTTGATGCCATCGGCCGTGCAATAGGCGCTCGCCAGCACGCTGGCCGTGGTCGCCGGCGCGTCGAGCGCCAGCACGAACACCTGGTCTTCGCCGATCTCGCCGCTGCGGGCCGACGGCGCAACCGCGACCACCGCCGGGCCACCGGTGGCAAAAGCGGCTGCGTGCGACATCTCGACCGGCACCCCGTCCAGCGACCGCTGCCCCTCGCGCAGCACGAACGCGCAGCGCAGTCCGCCAGGCAGCGTGTGCGCGAAGTCGTAGACCCAGGTACGGCTGTCGATCCACCGGCCGCGCCCGGCAACCGCACACGCGGCCTGCATCGGATCGGCGAGGCGCGGATCGCCGAAGGCCACCATCGGCTGCGAGAACCGCGCGCTGAACTGGCGCACGTTCTTGACCGTGCCTGCGGGCGCAGTCTCGACCCTCACCGGCTCTGCAGCTACGGCCGCTGCCTGCGCGAGCACCGGCGCCGCAAATCCGGCGAACACGGTTACGAGCACGGTGGCGGCCCTTGCTGCACTTGACTGAAACGGAAACGTCATGCCGGAACCCTCGTCGCAGCCGGTGATCGATGGATGCGCCGGAGTGTATCGCCGCCTTCCCCCTCGCAGGGCTTGCAGCCACAGCCGCCTTCTGGCTACATACGCGGGATGATCCGCCTGCCGCCCGACCTCCCCGATCGCTTCCTCGCCGCCAATGAAGTTCATGCACGGCCGTACGAACCCCTCGACATCCCGGTGCGCGGCTCCTATCTGGCCATGCAGGTCGAGACCGAGGAGCGTGAACGCGAGCGCGCGCACCTGCGCGCGCTGTGCGAGCGCTACGGCTGTTCACCGCCCGGCGAGGATCTGACCCAGTTCAGCGTTCCGTTCGGCGAATTCCAGTTGAAGTGGGAACGCCACGGCGAGTTCTCCACCTACATCGTGCTGGTACCCGGGCTGCCGGCGCGCCCGTTCACGGAACCGGCGATCGACCACCTGCCGCCCGACTGGCTGGCCACGATTCCGGGGCGCGTCATCGTCGCGACCCATGCACAGGTGATCAAGGCCCCGGAACAACCGGACGACCCGGCACTGCTGCAGGACCACTTCGGCTCGGCGGCGGTGGTCGGTGCAGCGATCGGCGATGGCGCAGGCTTCGCATACACCGATTTCAAGATCCAGCACGACGGGTTCGTGCGCTTCCTGATGCTGTCCTGCACCTTCACCGACTATCAGGCGGGGCGCATGATGCAGCGGCTGTTCGAGATCGAGGCCTACCGGGTGCTCGCGCTGCTGGCGCTGCCGATCGCACGCCGCGAGTCGCCGCGCGTGGTCGAGATCGAACGCTCGCTGGCCGCGCTGACCCAGGAAATGGCCAACGAGGATCGCGGCGACGAGACGCTGCTGGGCGAACTCACCCAACTGGCCGCGCAGGTCGAAAGCGCGATCGCATCCAGCCAGTACCGTTTCGGTGCCAGCCGCGCCTACCACGCCCTGGTCAACGCGCGGATCAACGAACTGCGCGAGCGGCGTATCCCGGGCCTGCAGACCGTCGAAGAGTTCATGGCGCGGCGGCTGTCGCCAGCGATGGCCACCTGCACATCACTGTCGCGCCGGCTGCAGGAACTGTCGGAACGGGTTGCACGGGCGAGCAGTCTGCTGTCCACCCGGGTGAGCATCGCGCGCGAGAAGCAGAACCAGGCGCTGCTCGCCTCGATGGACCGGCGCGCACGGCTGCAGTTGCGGCTGCAGCAGACCGTCGAGGGGTTGTCGGTGGTGGCGATCAGCTACTACGTGGTCGGGCTGCTCGCCTATCTTGCCGCAGGGCTCGAGGCTGCAGGCCTCGGCATCGATGCCGAGATCGTCGCGGGCCTGGCGATCCCGCTGGTCGCACTCGCGGTGGCCCTGACGGTACGCTGGCTGCGGCGACGCGTCGTCGGCACTGCCCCGCCGAAGACGGCACCCACCGCGATCGGCGACTGACGCGGACCGCTCGAAGCAAGCCGCCTGATCCGGGACGGCCACGGACCGTCTGACTCCGGTCGATCGCTGCCGCCGCACCCGTACGGGCCGTGCGCCGCTACAGCAGCACCGGCCGATCGGACAACTCGTTGCGCGCCGCATCGCCACCCGGGTAGTGCTCGGCGAGCAATCCCCCCACGGCCTCGATGCCGGCGAGCGCCCCCGCTTCAAAGCGTCCCTCGCGGAACGCAGCCTCCATCTGCCGGCATACCGCCTCCCATCCTTCGCTGCCGACCCGACCGTGGATGCCACGATCTGCGACGATCTCCACGTCGTGATCGGCCCAGAGCAGGTAGATCAGCACACCGTTGTTGCGTTCAGTGTCCCAGACGCGCAGGTGCGCGAAAGCCTCGAGCGCACGGTCGGTCGCCGACTGCCCCCGCCACAGCGAAGCACCGTCCAGCGCGGCCTCGATCGCGAAGCAGATCTGGCCGCAATGCCGCGCCTCGGTGCCGGCGATCGCTTGCTCGATGCGCGCGAGCGACGCCTCCGGGAAGGCACGGCGTACCGATCCCGCAGCGGTGAACAGGTGGCGCAGCCGGCGACCGATCTGCATCGCGCGCGCCCCTACCAGCGGCCGGAGGCACCGCCGCCTCCGAAGCCGCCGCCGCCACCACCCCAGCCACCGCCGGAACCGCTACCGGAGGACCAGCCGCCGCCCGAGGACCAGCCGCCGCCACGCCGGCTGCCACCCATGCCCGCCCCACCGCCAGCCAGCGTGAGGACCAGCGCCAGCAGCGCGGCACCGGCAGCCACCAGGACCAGGCCACTCATCGCCCATGCGATGATGCCTACACCGGTGCCGACCACGCCTGCGGCCGGGCCCTTGCCGATCAGTGCACGCAGGATGCCGCCGGCGAACGCCGCACCGACGAAGGCGAGAATCAGCAGTGCTTCGTAATCGACACCCCCGGGTGCACGGCTATTGCCGCGTGCCGCCGGTGCGGGCAGCGGCTCGCCATCGATCACGCTGATCATGCGTTCGATGCCGGCATCGATGCCACCGGCAAAGTCGCCGCTGCGAAAGCGCGGGGCGATGATCTCGCCGACGATGCGTCGGGCCATCGCATCGGGCAGCGCGCCCTCGAGCCCGTAGCCGACCTCGATGCGCATCGCGCGATCGTCTTTCGCCACCAGCAGCAGCGCGCCGTCGTCGACCCTGGTGCGTCCGATCTTCCAGGCCTCGGCCACCCGGATCGAATACTGCTCGATCGCTTCCGGCTTCGTCGTCGGCACGATCAGCACCGCGATCTGGCTGCCCTTGCGCTTCTCGAACGCGGCGAGCCTGGCCTCGAGCGCACTGACCTGCCCGGCGCTCAGTGTACGGGTGAGGTCGGTGACCCGGCGCTCGAGCGGCGGCACGGCGGCCATCGGCTGCGCCTGCACGAGTGCCACCGGCAGCAGGGCGAGCAAGGCCAGCAGCAGTGCGCACCCTGCCAGGCGTGTGAACGCCGACGCGGCACGCTCCGATGCAGGGCAGGCGCCCGGTGCAGCGCACGGCCCGCGGGTGGCGATCACGCTATTTCGCGGGCGCCGCCGGGGCGGCCGGGCGGCTGAAATCCACTACAGGGGGCCGGGCGATCGCTGCCTCGTTCTCGACGGTGAAGTTCGCCTTGACCTTGTAGCCCAGGACCATGGCGGTGAGGTTGCTCGGGAACTGGCGCACCGTCACGTTGTAGGCCTGCACGGCATCGATGTAGCGCTTGCGCGCCACCGTGATCCGGTTCTCGGTACCTTCGAGTTGCGCCTGCAGGTCGCGGAAGTTCTGGTCGGACTTGAGTTGCGGATAGTTTTCGGCAACGACCAGCAGCCGGGACAGCGCAGAGGACAGTTCACCCTGGGCCGCCTGGAATTTCGCGAATGCACCCGGATCGTTGATCAGTTCCGGCGTGGCCTGCAGCGACCCGACCCGGGCGCGTGCGTTGGTCACGCCGAGCAGTATGTCTTTCTCCTGCTCGGCAAAGCCCTTCACCGTGGCCACCAGGTTGGGCACCAGGTCGGCACGGCGCTGGTACTGGTTGATCACCTCGGACCACGACGTGTTGATCGACTCGTCGGTGACCTGCAGGGTGTTGTAACCGCAACCGCCCAGCAGCAGCGCGGAACACAACGAGAACAGGGCAAGCAATCGGCGCATCAGTAGCTCCTGGGTTCGGGATGGCGCCTGCCGGACGCTGCAGGGCAAGGGGGGGACGCTACCACGACCTTCACCGGCACGCACGGCGTCACGCCGCGGGCGGGGAGGATGCCGTCCCGGTCGCGGCATCGGTGCCCCCGGTGCGCCAGGCGGCGACCTTCTCGCTGATGAAGCACAGGTCTTCCCAGGCCTTGATCTTGTCGGGCAGGGTGCGCAGCAGGTAGGCCGGATGGTAGGTCACCATCAGCGGCGTATCGCGGTAACGGAAGACCTTGCCACGCATGCTCGCGATCGACTGCTCCTGGCCGAGCAGCGTGACCGCGGCCGTCTTGCCCAGCGCGACGATGACCCTCGGCCGCAGCAGCGCGATCTGCCGGTGCAGGTAGGGCTCGCAGGCTGCCACTTCGGTTGCGGCGGGCACGCGGTTTGCGGGCGGACGGCACTTCACGATGTTGGCCACATAGACATCGTCGCCGCGCCGCATGCCGAGCGCGGCAAGCATGTTGTCGAGCAGCCGGCCAGCCTGGCCGACGAACGGCTCGCCACGCTCGTCCTCTTCCGCACCCGGGCCCTCGCCGACGAACAGCCACGAGGCACGCCGGTCGCCGACGCCGAACACCGTGCACTTGCGCGTGGCCGCGAGCGGACAGGCGGTGCAGCCGGAGACCTCGGCCTCGAGCTGCAGCCATTGCCGGTGCACCATCGCCTGAGCATCGACGGCCGCCGGATCGGCGGTCGAGGCTGGCGTGGCTGGCACGGCCACCGCACCCGGCGCGGCGAATGCGACGCCCTCGCGCGGCTGCCAGCGCGGCGCGAGGCCCATCTCGTCCAGGATGTCGCTGCGCCGGCTCATGATGGAAGCGACATCACCCAGGCATCCTCGCGACCGGCCAGGGCCGGGTAGTACCCCTTGCGCACGCCGATCCGCCTGAAGCCGACAGCCTCGTACAGCGCGATGCCCGCGGCATTCGAGGGCCGCACCTCGAGGAACATCGTCTCGGCGCCGGCCCGGCGCGCGTCGTGGATCGATGCCAGCAGCAGTTGCCGGCCGAAACCGCGTCGTTGCCAGTCGGCGGCGATCGACAGGTTGAGCAGATGCACCTCGCCGGGGCCGAACATCATCATGCGATAACCGACCAGTGCACCGCCGAACTCGAGCACGGCACCGTCGTACCCGGCCTGGATCGCGTCGCGGAAGTTGCCCTCCGTCCACGGAAAGTCGTAGATGCGCCGCTCGACGGCGAGCACCGCCGGCAGGTCGCGCGCCTGCATGCGCCGGGACTCAGGGCGCAGGTCCCAGCGCGCGCTCACCGCGGGCTCCCGGCAGCCGCAGCGGCGCGCGCAAGCCGGCTGCCCGCACGCAGCACCGCCTGCTCGGAGGCATCGAGGGCGACCTTGTCCCGGATGTACAGCGGCGCGGCCAGGGCGGCGTCCACTGCCTGGCCCGCACGCAGCGCGATCGCACCGAGCGCGGCAACTGCACGGGCGCCCGGCATTGCTGCAGCGTCGATCGCGGACAACCCGGGCAGGCGCGCAGCCAGTTGCGCGGCATGGACCTGGAATCCGTTGCCGCATCCCGCCCAGCCCGGGCCGGCAGGCATGGCCACCGGCACCGGCACGGCAGCAGGCGCGCAGACACGGGGTGCCACCACCGTCTCGACCGTCGCGCAGGGCCCGTCGGATGCGCCGGGCAGATGCGCGATGCGGTACGCGGCAACATAGACCTCGCCCATTCGTGCATCGAGGCAGGCGATCGCCGCGGCCTGTCCGCTCTCCCAGGCGATCGAAGCCAGGGAATCGACCGGGATCACCGGGCGATCGAGGGCGAACGCAAGCCCCTGTGCGACGCCGCACGCGATGCGCAGACCGGTGAACGACCCGGGGCCGGCACCGAAGGCGATCGCATCGAGCGCCGACAGCGGCGTGCCGGTTTCGGCCAGCAGCGCGTCCACCATCGGCAGCAGCAACCGCGAATGTGCCGGTGGCCCGGACCCGCTCGCGTCGGCGCAATGCGTCGTGATCCTGCCCTCGCGCAGCAGCGCGACCGAGCAGGATCCGGCAGTGGTGTCGAGGGCGAGCAGGATCATGGCGTGCGAGCGGGGACGATGCGGGATTCTACCGGAGCGGCTCCGCCTGCTCGCTGCGATCGGCCGGGCGCGACATCGCAGGCGTGGTCAGCGTTCGCGCTGATACAGATCGCGCTTGGCCTCGTGCAGGTCGCGCCGCAGGCCACGCCGCTCTTCCGGCGTCATGCGCTCATGACGCTCCTCGAAACGGCGCCGGCGCTCGTCGTGCAGTTCGTCGCGGCGTTCCGGGCGCACCTCGTGGCGCCGTGGATGGCGATCCTCGGCGCGCTCGCGCGGCGAGGCCTGGCGATCCCCGGACTGCGCGAACAGCGGCGATGCGGGCAGCGCGACCACCAGGGCCAGCAGCACCGGCAGCCACGCGCGTGGAACGCGGCAGGCCGGCACGTGTCCTGGCCGGGCAGACCGAGCGACGGGTACGCCCTGCCCGCAGAGAACCGTTCGTGTCTTGTGCTGCTCGCCCATGCCGAAGTATGCCCCGAGACGTCACCCAGGTGCCGATCGTAGAGGGATTGCGCGGGCAACCCAAGCCGTACGGCCAACCGTTTGTAACAGCATGTTGGCGCGAGGCCGTGCGCTCATGTCCTGTTACAGCCGGCCGGCAGCGGGCGCACACGCCACCGGCCACTGGCGCTACGATGCCGTCCATGGAAAAGACGATCAAGACACGCCTGCTGGTAGTCGATGACGACATGCGGTTGCGTGAACTGCTGAACCGCTACCTGTCCGAGCAGGGCTTCCAGGTGCTGGTGGCGGCAGACGCCGCGGCGATGGACAAGCAACTCGCACGCAACGTCGTCGATCTGCTGGTGCTCGACCTGATGCTGCCGGGCGAGGACGGGCTGTCCATCTGCCGCCGGTTGCGCGCAGCCTCGCCGGCCCTGCCGATCGTGATGCTGACCGCGAAGGGCGACGAAGTGGACCGCATCGTCGGCCTCGAGATGGGCGCCGACGACTACCTGCCCAAGCCGTTCAGCCCGCGCGAACTGGTGGCGCGGATCAACGCCGTGCTGCGCCGACGCGGTCCGGCCGCACCACCGGGAGCGCCCGATCTCCACGCGGGCAGTGTCACCTTCGGTCCGTTCACGCTGAACACCGGCAACCGCACGCTGCTGCGCGACGGCCAGCCGATCACGCTGACCACCGGTGAGTTCTCGCTACTCAAGGTGCTCGCGTCCAGCCCCGGCACGCCGCTGTCGCGCGACAAGCTGATGGAACTCGCGCGCGGGCGCGAGCTGGAACCGTTCGACCGCAGCATCGACGTACAGGTCTCCCGCCTGCGCAAGCTGGTCGAGGACGACCCGGCGAAGCCCCGCTACATCCAGACCGTCTGGGGCTTCGGTTATGTGTTCGTGCCCGATGCCGCGCGCTGAGCGGTCCTCGCCGGGGCGCACGGCAGCGGCGCGATGATCCCCTGGCCGCGCAGCCTGCTCTGGCGCACGGTCGCGCTGCTGATCCCGCTGCTGGTGCTGTCCCAGTTCGCATGGTTCGGGCTGCTCTCGCTGTCGGACCGCGAGCCGCGCGCACGCCAGATCGCCGAGCGGGTAGCCAGCATCGTCAACCTGACCCGGGCCGCGCTGATCGGGTCGCGGCCCGAGGGCCGGCGCGCGCTGCTCGCCGAACTGAACGACGCCGAGGGCATCCGCGTCTACGCCGATGACGCAAGCCTGCCCGAAGGCACGCTGGGTACCGGCGAGGTGATCGGCCGTGTCGTGGCAGAACTGCGGCGAAGGCTGGGTGCCGACACGCAGGTCTACGATGCGCGCGGCGGCGAACGCGCGCTGTGGGTGAGCTTCCGCATCGACGAGGACCGGTTCTGGCTCGCCCTGCCCCCGGCGCGCGAGCGGCGTCCATTCCCGTGGACCTGGTTCGCCTGGGGGCTGCTGGTGCTGCTGCTGTCCATCGTCGGCGCCTATCTGATCGTGCGGCGGATCACCGAGCCGCTGCGGGCGGCGGTGCCGGCGGCCGCGGCGATCGGCCGGGGCGAACTGCCGCCGCCGCTGCCGGAGTCCGGGCCGCGCGAGGTCGCCGCACTCGGCCGTGCCTTCAACGAGATGGCGCGTGACGTGCGCTCTCTCGACCAGGACCGCAAGCTGCTGCTCGCCGGCATCTCGCACGACCTGCGCACGCCGCTGGCCCGGTTGCGGCTGAGCATCGAGATGCTTCCCTGCGGCAGCGACGACGCGCACGGCGCGGGCATGGTGCGCGACATCGAGGACATGGACGCGATCATCGACCAGTTCCTGAGCTACGTGCGCGAAGGCAGCAATGAAGAGCAGGCCGTCGAGACCGACCTGGACCTCGCCGTGCATTCGGTCATCGAACGCTACCACCGGCGCGCCTCGCTGGTACGGGTGCAGGCCGGTAGTCCGCCCCGGGTGCGGTTGCGGCCGCTGTCGTTCCAGCGACTGCTGAGCAACCTGCTCGACAACGCGCTGCGCCATGGCGGCGGACAGGTGGAGGTCCACACCGGGATCGTCGATGCCAGGCATGTGCATGTCACCGTACTCGACCGAGGGCCGGGCATCCCGGAATCCGAGCGCGCGCGCATGCTCGAGCCCTTCCAGCGCATCGGCAGCGCGCGTACCGATCCGGGGTCGGGACTCGGCCTTGCGATCGTCGACCGGATCGCCCGCCTGCACGGCGGGCGCGTGCTGCTCGACGGGCGCGACGGCGGCGGACTCAAGGTCCGGGTGGAGCTGCCGATATGATGATCGCCACCGGAGGAGTGGCGGCGGCCCGGGCCTGCACGGCGGTTCGCGTTTTCCTCGGAAACCGTTTGCGGTCCTGTGCAACCGGTGTCCATAATGTGCTTGCAGCAGTCGACCAACGGAGGTAGCGCGATGAGTGTGACCTGGGTCCTGGTGGCGAATGCAAGTGCAGCAAGCCTTTATGTCAACGAAGGCCCGAAGAAGGGCCTGCGCAAGTTGCGTGATTTCGTGCACGCCCGAAGCCGGGCGAAGCTGGCCGAACTGATCACCGACAAGCCTGCGCACGGACGCAACGGCACCTCGCGGCGTGCCACCTACGAGCCGGCCACCGACCCGAGGACGGCAGAGGCCGACCGCTTTGCCGGTGAACTGAAGGATGCCCTGGAGACCGGGCGGCAACAGCACGACTACCAGCGGCTGATCGTCTGCGCAGCCCCGCAGTTCATGGGCCGGCTGAAGCGGCACTTCGGTGCCCCCCTGCACCGCATGATGTCCGACTCGCTCGAGAAGGATTACACCAAGGCCGATCCGCGCAGCCTGACCCGCAGGCTGGAGGGTTGCATCTACCTCTAGCAGGCGGGCACGATCGTCACCACGGCCTGCGCAGCAATGCCTTCCCCGCGGCCGGTGAAACCCAGCCGCTCGGTGGTCGTCGCCTTCACGTTGACCATGCCGCATTCGATCTCCAGGTCGGCGGCGATGTTCTCCACCATCCTCGCGACATGGGGTGCCATGCGCGGTGCCTGGGCGATGACGGTCGCATCGACATTGCCCACGCGCCAGCCGCGCCCGGCCAGCAGCGAGAACACATGCCGGAGCAGGCTGCGGCTGTCGGCCCCCTTCCAGCGCGGGTCGGTATCCGGGAAGTGGCGTCCGATGTCGCCAAGCGCTGCCGCGCCGAGCAGGGCATCGCTGATCGCATGCAGCAGCACATCGGCATCGGAATGACCGTCGAGGCCCCGGTCGAACGGGATATCGACGCCACCGATCACCAGCCTTCGGCCTGGCGCGAAGGCGTGCACGTCAAAGCCGTTGCCGATGCGCAGCGCCGCCGGCGGTCGGACGCCGACCGGCGCCGCGCCGGAAGAATCGTTGGAAGCGGCCCTCGGCTCGATGGTCATCGTGTATCCGGGAAGTGTTGCAGGAAGCATTCGGCCAGCGCGATATCGGCAGGCCAGGTGACCTTCAGGTTGCGCGGGTCGCCGCGCACCAGCCGGGGCCGGGCGCCGCTCGCCTCGACCGCCTGCGCCTCGTCCGTGGCCGGCAAGCCGCCCGGCAGCGCGGCCGCCTCGACTGCAGCCTCGAGTGCCGCGCACAGCGCACCGAGCCTGAACATCTGCGGCGTCTGCGCCGCCCACAGGCCCTCGCGCGCGGGCGTGGCCACCACCTGTCCGGCGTCATCCCCGCGCTTGAGCGTATCGGCCACCGGCATCGCCAGCAGGCCGCCGACCGGATCGTCCAGCAGGGTGTCGATCAGCCGGGCGAGCGCCGACCCGGGCAGGCAGGGACGGGCCGCGTCGTGCACCAGCACCCAGTCGTGCGGGTCGAAGCGGTGCGCCAGCGTGCGCAGCCCGTTGCGCACGCTGGCGGCACGCGTGTCGCCGCCGCACCGGGCCACGGTAATCCGGGTGTCGTGGCGCTGCAGGCGCGAGGCGCAGCCCGATGCGGTGAAATCCTCGTCGTCGGGCGACAGCACGACGCACACGCTGCACAGACGCGGCTCGGCAAGCAGTGCCTCGAGGGTGTGGATCAGCATCGGCTGGCCGCACAGCAGCAGATACTGCTTGGGCATCGGCGAATCCATCCGGGCCCCGCGACCGGCGGCCGGGACCAGGGCATGCAGGCGAGGCGTTTCGTTCACGGCAGGTCGGGGGCGTTAAGGGCGCTGCAAGTATACGGTGCAGCGGCCGGGCAGGGATGGGCCGCTATAATCGCGCTCCTTCGAAGTGGCGGCACCCAGCCTTGTCCGTGTTTCCCATCGTTCCCCGTCCGAGTCCCGGCAGGCCTTTGCGTGTCGCGCCGCTGGCCCCCTCCGCCGACGCGCTCGCGATCGCACGCTGGGCGGCCACGCTCGGGCCCGTGGCGGTGTTCGCGGCCGATGCGCCCGACAGCCAGCGGCTGCTGGAAGAGATCGCCTGGTTCGACCCGAAGCTGCGCGTGCACCAGTTGCCCGACTGGGAGACGCTCCCCTACGACGCATTCTCCCCGCACCAGGACCTGATCTCGGAGCGGCTGGAGACGCTGTGGCAGATCAGCCAGGGCGCCTTCGACGTGGTCACGATGCCGCTGACCACCGCGCTGTACCGCCTGGCGCCGCCCGAGTTCCTCGCCGGCTACACCTTCTTCTTCAAGTGCGGAGAATCGCTCGACCTCGACCGGTTCCGCATGCGGCTTGCCTTCGCGGGCTATGCGCACGTATCCCAGGTGGTCTCGCCCGGCGAATTCAGCTTCCGCGGCGGGGTCATCGACCTGTTCCCGATGGGCAGCACCCTGCCCTATCGCATCGACCTGTTCGACGACACGATCGAGACGATCCGGACCTTCGACGTCGACTCCCAGCGCAGCATCTACCCGGTGCAGGAGGTCCGGTTGCTGCCGGCCCGCGAGTTCCCGCTCGACGATGCGGCGATCACCCGGTTCCGCCAGAATTTCCGT
>JBILGF010000367.1:0-3722 GCA_044351195.1 Burkholderiales bacterium | reverse complement strand
GGGTCGATGTTCACATGCCGCATCAACAAGGGAAGCGATCCCTGTCCGATGCTGCCGAAACCCACGATCAGCATGCGGCCCTTGAATGCCGCGTACCGGGTGTATTCGCTCATTTCACTCCGTCGGTGAGTCTGCAGGGATGGAAAAAGCCCGACACACGGCACGCGGGTGTGGTGCCGTGGGAAAGGGCGAGCGGTCGCGTGGCCTTGTCGGCGACGCACCAGAACGCGTATTTTACGGAATTGGCAGGTTGTTTTCGTACTTTCGCACGCAACGGCAGCCCTACTGGACGGTCAAAGATCATGCGGGTCGTCACCCATCGCGGTCATCACGCCGATCTGCCCGGAAACACGCTGCAGCCGCCCGGTGCCGGGGCACGCGCGGAAGGGGCTGGCAGCGATGCCGATACATGCCAGGCGAGCGATGCGTTCGCAATCGGGCCGGGCGAGCGCTGAAGGTGGACCGTTACATACTGGCGCTCGATCAGGGTACGACGAGTTCGCGCGCGCTGGTGGTCGCGCAGGACGGTCGCGTGGTGGCCAGCGCGCAGCGCGAGATCACGCAGCATTACCCGCAGCCGGGATGGGTCGAGCATGATGCGCGCGAGATCTGGGCCAGCCAGCTCGCGACCGCGACCGAAGCGCTGGCGCGGGCGCGCGTGACCGCGCGACAGGTGGCCGGGCTGGGCATCACCAACCAGCGCGAGACCGTGGTGCTCTGGGATCGCGCAACCGGACAGCCCGTGGCGCCGGCGATCGTCTGGCAGGACCGGCGCACCAGCGCGCGTTGTGCACAGTTGCGTGCCGACGGGGTGGAAGACCGGGTGCGTGCGCTGACCGGCCTGGTGATCGATCCATACTTCTCGGCGACCCGGATTGCATGGCTGCTCGACAACGTCCCCGGTTCTCGCGACAGGGCCGCCGCCGGGGAACTCGCCTGTGGAACCATCGACAGCTGGCTCGTGTGGAACCTCACCGGCGGTGCACTGCATGTCACCGATGCCAGTAACGCCTCGCGCACGCAGTTGTTCGACCTGCATGCGGGCGACTGGAGCGACGAGCTGTGCGCGCTGTTCGACGTGCCGCGCAGGCTCCTGCCGTCACTGGTCGATTCCAGCGGCGTGATCGGCCACTGTACGGCTGGCCTGTTCGGTGCAGAGATACCGATCGCAGGAATCGCCGGTGACCAGCAGGCCGCGCTGTTCGGCCAGCGCTGCGTCCGCGCCGGGATGGCGAAGAACACCTACGGCACCGGATGCTTCATGCTGATGCACGCCGGCGACGCGCCGGTGCCGTCTGCCCATCGCCTGCTGTCGACGCTTGCCTGGCGGCGCCAGGGCCATTCTGAGTTCGCACTGGAAGGCAGCGTGTTCATCGCCGGTGCAGTGGTGCAGTGGTTACGCGACGAACTCGGCGTGATCCGCACGTCGCACGACGTCGAGGCGCTGGCTGCCAGCGTCGACGACGCCGCAGGCGTGGTCTTCGTGCCCGCGTTCACCGGCCTGGGCGCACCGCGCTGGGACGCCGGCGCCCGTGGTGCCATCCTCGGGCTCACCCGCGGCACGGGTGCAGCACACATCGCGCGCGCAGCGATCGAATCGATCGCGTTCCAGAGTGCCGAACTGCTGCATGCGATGCAGGCCGACGCCGGCGTGCCGCTGACCGAGTTGCGCGTCGATGGCGGAGCGACGGCAAACAACGGGCTGATGCAGTTCCAGGCCGACCTGCTCGGCGTGCCGGTGCTTCGTCCGATGGTCACCGAATGCACGGCGCTGGGTGCGGCACTGCTTGCCGGGCTCGGCAGCGGTCTGTGGGCAGATGAATCGGCGCTCGATGCCCGCTGGCAGCTCGATCGCTGCTTCGAGCCGCGCATGTCGCGCGACGAAGCCGATGCACGTCTTGGCCGTTGGCGTGAGGCTGTCGGACGGATACGCAGCGACGCTCGAGCCTGACCACCGGATCAGTTGGCGACCTCGATGTTGCCTATCGTTCCTCCGACATTGAAGCTGGAGCGGACGGTCGTGTTGTTTCCAGCGGGCAACTCGGCGCTGATCCGGCCGCTCAGCCGCCCATCGGCGCCGACATTGACGGCTCCGGTGGCGATCATCGGGCCCGACGTGAGGCGCATCTGGCGCAATGAATGGCTCGCTGCGGCCACGTCGTACACGCCTGTCCATTCATCGAACAGCGTACGCCCGCCAGGCTGGGTGGGGTCGCGCAGCAGCCGTGCCACGTCGATGCCACCCAGCCAGCCGCGGCTGATGGCGAACGCCGTCGATACCTGCGGCGCATCGAGCAGCTTGCGCAGGGTCGGTGCCCGCATCGAGAACTTCGTGCTGCCGTCCATCATGCCGGATGCCGTGGCACCGGCTGCCATGACGGGCAGGAGCGCTGCGACATCAAGGCGCGTGAGCGTGAATTCGCCACTGGCGGAGGTGCTTGCCGCCTTGCTGCCCCAGCCGATCGTCAGCGACCCCTGCGCCTGCCCGCCGTAGAGGCTGGCGTCGACCCTGGTCGCTGACAGGCCTTCGCGTGTCGCGCTGCCTTCGACCTTGAGCTGGTCGATGGTCGCCGTGCTGCCGGGAATCGGCTGCCAGCCCGTGGCAGCCATGTTGAACGCCAGCTTTCCATCGGCCTGGGTGAGGTCGATCTTCATGCGGCCGCCGTAGGTCAGGATGCTTGCCCGGCTGAACGATCCGTTGCCGTTCCAGAACAGTTCGATGTCGGCCGGCGGCAGCTCGAGGCCCGGTGTGTCCAGGCGAAGGTTGCGGATGCTGATCTGCTGCAGGCCGAGCGTCTGCTTGCCGCCCATGCCGACCACGTCGGGCAACCTCGGGATGAAGTCCTGCGTCACGGTAACCGTATCGAGCCGTACCGACGTGAAGCTGATCGGCCCCTTCAATCCCGAAGACAGGAAGGATGCAGTCGGCACGGCATGCACCATGGCGATCGCGGCACCGTTCGCGCTCGACCCGATCGTCACGCCCGACAGGCGCAGGTTCGGCCGCGGGATCAACGAAGCATGCATCGTCTTCACCGCCACGGGCTGGCCGAGCGCATCGCTCAGCACGTTCTCGACACGGTTCAGGTAGAAGTTGACCGGCACGATCTCCAGCAGTCCGACGATCGTGCCCAGCAGCACGACACCACCGACGTAGCGCTTCCAGTGCGACGGTCGAGGCTGATCAGCGCGTGTCGAGTCGTGGGCGAGGGCTCGCGCCTGGGCTTCCGCGAGCTTGCGCTGGTGTTCGCGTTCACGTTCGCGCTCGAACTTCTCGCGCTCGGCGCGTGCCCGGCGGGCGATCTCTGCAGCTTCGCGTGCGCGGCGACTGGTCTCTTCCTCGGCCAGCAGGCGCTGCTGCGCTTCTTCACTCGCGCGCCGGGCCTCGAGCTCGGCGTCCGCCATCTGCTGGCGTGCCAGCGCCTCGGCCTGTTGGCGGGCTTTTGCTTCGCTGGCCGCCTGGAGCGTGGCCTCAGGACTGCGCGCTGCCTTTGGCGTTCTGTCTGACGCGATCGAGCGGGCGGGCTCGACAGGCTGTTCCTCACTCACCAGCGTGAGCGGCGTATCGAGTTCGAGCGAGAAGCGTTCCGGTTCGACGCGCGATTTCCGCTCCGAGCTCTCGATAGCCTCTTGCGCAGCCCGTGCGTCGCTTTCCGAGCGCACCCGTGCCGCGTCCCTGTCCTCGGCCTCGCGCTGGGCGGACGACAATGCGCGCATCTGCG
>JBILGF010000366.1:0-3728 GCA_044351195.1 Burkholderiales bacterium | reverse complement strand
CGAGCCACCTGGCGTACCGAGCACGTACACGCCGCGGCCGGCGTCGACGAACATCGGCGTCATGCTGGACAGCGGACGCTTGCCAGGCTGGATCAGGTTCGCGCCGCGGCCGAGCAGCCCGTAGGCGTTCGGCTGCTCGTCGGGCAGGGCGAAGTCGTCCATCTCGTTGTTCAGCAGCACGCCAGTGCCACCGGCGATGAAGCCCGAGCCGAACAGCGTATTGATGGTGAGCGTGGCGGCGACCCGGTTGCCTTCCCGGTCGACCACCGAAAAGTGCGTGGTGTCCGTGCCTTCGGGTGCGACGCGTCCGGCACCCAGCCGGCTGCTGGGCGTGGCTTGCCGGGGATCGATGTCCGCGCCACGTGCCTCGAGGTGCTTGCGCGAGAGCAGGCGCGCCAGCGGAACCATGTCGAACGCCGGGTCGCCCAGCCAGCGGGACCGGTCGTCGAACGAGCGGCGCAGTGCCTCGGCCACCAGGTGGGCGCCATCGGGCCCGCGAGGGTCGAAGCTGCCGAACCGGTCGAGCATGCCCAGACTCTGCGCGATCACCACGCCGCCGGAGGAGGGCAGCGATGCGGTGGTTATCGTCACGTCGCGAAAGGCGATTCGGCGCGCACTGCAGCGACCAGTTCGTCGGCGACCGGCCCGGCGTAGAAACCTGCATGGCCGTGGTTGGCCAGTCGTTCGAGCGTTGCCGCCAGCGCCGGCTGTCGCAACCTGTCGCCCTCGGCCAGAGGACGGCCTGCGGGCATGAACACGGCCGCGGTGCGCGGATCACGCTGCACTCGCGCGGCGGTGAGTTGCGCGATGCCGGCGAAGCGGGCATCGATCGCGAATCCGTCACGGGCAAGCGCGATCGCCGGCGCCAGCGACCGTGACAGCGGCAGGCGTCCGTACGTGCCGGCCAGGTGGGCGAGTCCTGCCGGAAGCCCCGGGATAGCCGCGGCACGCGCCCCGTCGAGCGATGCACGCGGGATGGCGCGCCCGGTGTCGTCGACGTACAGGCGCGAGTGGGCGGCGGCAGGCGCCGTCTCGCGCGCGTCCACCATCACCGCATGGCCGTCGTGCGCAAGGTGCAGCAGGAAGAAGCCGCCACCACCGACTCCCGATGAGTAGGGCTCGACCACCGCCAGCGCCGCTGCCACTGCCACGGCCGCATCGAACGCGTTGCCCCCTGCCGCCAGCATGAGATGGCCGGCAGCGCTGGCAAGCGGATGGGCCGACGCGATGCCATCGCCCATGAGCGCAGCCGGCAGGGCCTTGCGCGCAGGTGGAACCTGCTGGGCAATGGCGCCGGTTACGAGCAGCGCCCACAGCACCAGGATGAGCAGCGCTGTCGTCGCAGCAGCCCACGGTCCGGGTACCCGAGCGGCCTCGGCTGTCTTCGTCCCGGGCCGGATGACCCTCGGTTGCACCAGTGTCGCCGATGCCGGCGCGCAGGCTGCTGCGGCAGGCGAAGCGGGCAGCCGCACCGACGCCTCTGTCAGGCCGACTCGGGTGGTGCCAGGAGCAGGGCGGGAACCGGAGAACGCCGCCGCCGCACGATCGCCGCCATCCCGGCACCCGTACCGCTGCCAGGGGGCTGCGCAGGCGGCAGCGGCGGCGGGACATAGGCGGTGGTGAACAGCGGATCATCCGCGACCCGGCGACGCACACCAGCCGGGCCGGCTGCGCGCTCGAACGAGCGGCTGCGCTCGCGCATCGGTTCGCCACTGCGGGAACGATCTGCAGCGCGGTCGCGCACTGCGCCGGCGCGACTGCCGCCACGGTCGCCACGGTCGCCACGGTCGCCTTCGCGTCCGGGCCGCTCGCGTTCAGGGTTGCCGTATGTGCCGGTCCCGGGGCCGGGCCGCGCGGACGGCGCCCATCCTTCCACGTCGCACACCGGCAGCTTGCGCTTGATCAGCTTCTCGATGCTCGCCAGCATCTCGTCCTCGGCCGGGCTCACCAGCGAGATCGCCTCGCCGAGCATTCCGGCGCGGCCAGTGCGGCCGATGCGGTGGACATAATCTTCAGCCGACTGCGGCAACTCGTAGTTGATCACGTGCGGCAGGTGGTCGATGTCCAGGCCGCGCGCAGCGATGTCGGTCGCCACCAGCAGCGTGACGCGGTTGGCCTTGAAGTCGGACAGCGCCTGCATCCGTTCAGCCTGAGTCTTGTCGCTGTGGATTTCGGCGGCCGACAGGCCTTCCTGCTGCAGCGACATGGTGAGCCGGCGGGCCGTCTGTTTCGTGCGTGTGAACACCAGCACCTGGGTCAGCGCACGGCTGCGTACGAGGTGCGACAGCAGCCTGCGCTTGTTGCCGTCATCGCAGCGATGGATGATGTGGGTGATCGTCTCGGCGGTTGCATTCGGGCGCGCGACCTCGATGCGGATCGGCGACTTGAGCAACTGCTCGGAAAGGCGCTTGACCTCTTCCGGGAAGGTGGCCGAGAACAGCAGGCTCTGCCGACGTTCGGGCAGCAGTGCGAGGATGCGCTTGATGTCGGGCATGAAGCCCATGTCGAGCATGCGGTCGGCCTCGTCGAGCACGAGGTACTCGACCTGCGACAGCGACACGGTCTTCTGCTGGATGTGGTCGAGCAGGCGCCCCGGAGTCGCGACGACGATCTCGACCCCGGCGCGCAACTGGGCGATCTGCGGATCGATCGACACGCCGCCGAACACGCAGGTGGCGCGCAGCATCGTGTACTTCGCGTAGGCGCGCACGCTTTCTTCCACCTGGGCGGCGAGCTCGCGGGTCGGCGCGAGGATCAGTGCACGCACCTGGTGGCGGGCCGGCGACACGCTGTTGTTCGCGTGGGCGCGCAGGCGCTGCAGCATCGGCAGTGCAAACGCGGCCGTCTTGCCGGTTCCGGTCTGCGCACCACCGAGCAGGTCGATGCCGCGCAGCACGTGCGGGATGGCCTGGGTCTGGATCGGCGTTGGCGCCTTGTAGCCCATTTCGTCGAGCGCGCGCAGGATCTCGGGCGCGAGGCCAAGGTCGCTAAATTGCACCGGGGCCACGGGTGCCACGGCGCTGCCTGCGATGTCCGGTGCGGGTTCCCCCGGGCACGCCTGCGCGGTTTCGGGCGCGGAGACCGCGGGTTCGCCGGAAAGCTCGCCGGCCCGTCCGTCGTCCAGCGACGGTTGATCTGAATAATCTGTACTCGCCATAACTCCCGAGGATAACATGCGCGTCGCCACAGCTGGCGGTACGGACAGTTTCGGTTTCCCGGTGCCGTTTGCCGACGCACGCCGCGGTGCGGCCCATGCGATCATCCGGGATTGTCCGAGCAACGGTTACGAGTCCTGAACGCCACCCTGGAACATGTCTTCTCCGCCGACGGGCCACTCGCCCGCGCGGTGCCCGGATACCGGCCGCGCCCCGGTCAGGTCGAACTCGCAGGCGCGATCGCGCGCACGCTGCGTGACAAGGGGGTGCTGGTGGCTGAGGCAGGCACTGGCACCGGCAAGACCTTCGCCTACCTGGTGCCGGCTCTTCTGTCGGGCGGCAAGGTGATCATTTCCACCGGTACCCGGACCCTGCAGGACCAGCTGTTCGACCGCGACCTTCCGCTGGTGCGCGCCGCGCTGAACGTGCCGGTATCGGTGGCGCTGCTCAAGGGGCGCTCGAACTATGTCTGCCACTACCACCTCGGGCGCAACGCGCGCGACGGGCTGTTCGGCAGCGCCCAGGATGCCCGTCATTTCCGGGACATCGAGCGCTTCGCCGCAACCAGCAAGT
>JBILGF010000365.1:0-3734 GCA_044351195.1 Burkholderiales bacterium | reverse complement strand
CCGGAAACACGACGCGGCCAAGATAGTTGCCGAACGGATCCTGCTGCCAGTTGAGGAAGTGCGGCTGCGGCGTGATGCGCAGCGAGTAGCTTTCGATCGGCGTGCGCGAGTGCACGGCGGGGCGCAGCCGGATCACATGGGGCGAGAGCGTGACCGGACGGTCGTAGCGGTAGAGCGTCTTGTGGTGGAGCGCGACGCGGATGGTCATCAGGCGGGGGTCCCTGTGTTGGCTGCGGGCCCGGTCAGGAAATAGGTCGTGCTGATCCGGTCGTGCAGCGTACCGAACCCGACCTGCAGTTCGTCGGTGTAGCGGTGCAGTGCCTGCCGGTCGAGCCGGTCGATATCGACATGCTCGAGTTCGTCCACCAGCTTCTGGATGTCGCGGGTGATCGCGCTGCTGCGGGGCAGGCGGCGCAGCAGGGTATCCATCTGCGTCAGGCAGAAGGCTATGGAGCGCGGGAAGCGCGTGTCGGTGAGCAGGAAACGCAGCACGTCGGCATGGCTCACCGGGCCGCGTACCGTCTGCC
This sequence comes from Burkholderiales bacterium, assembly GCA_044351195.1. GTDB lineage: Bacteria > Pseudomonadota > Gammaproteobacteria > Burkholderiales > CAIKXV01 > CAIKXV01. Next base: position 3,207 of record JBILGF010000365.1, on the reverse strand, counting down.
GGTACACCTGATAGCCGGACAGCGACCGCAGTACGCTCATCCACTGGATGTTCTCGAATGGCGCGAGATCGGACGGCCCGTCACCGGATCTCAGGTTGCCGTCGAGCAGGTTGGCCGAGCGCACATCGATGATGCGCGTGGTCATGTCGGCGCGCTCGAGCGCGAGACCCAGGCGCAGGAAGTCATACGGGTAGTCGTGCGCCATGGTGCCCGCGAGCGTGCCGGACAACTGCTGCACACCACGGATCACCGCTTCGAGATAGTCGTAACGCCGGCCCTGGGAGAGCGAGTGGCCGGCGTCCTGCTTTGCGCGCAGGTAGAGTTCGTTGATCTGTTCCCAGGCTTCGCGCGGCAGCAGGTCGCGCAACAGGCGTGCATTCTCGCGCGCGCAGGCGAGCGAGGACAGTATGGACCCCGGGTTCTTCTCGTCGGCGATCAGGAAGCGCACGACGTTGCGCTCGGAGGCTTCCCTGTACAACTCTGCGAACAACTCCGAGCAGCCGGTAATCGCGACCAGCGGCGCCCACCCGAAGGTGTACTTGCGCGGCAGGTCGAGCAGCAGGTTGGCATGCACGTTGGCGAGCCGGGCAACGTCCTCGGCCCGCTCGACGTATCGTCCCAGCCAGTAGATCGATTCAGCGTGCCCGGATAGCATGGTTGCCGCTCCACCTGCCCAATGTTTCAGACTGCTTCATGGTCGACGATCCAGGTGTCCTTGCTGCCGCCGCCCTGCGATGAGTTGACCACGGTAGAACCCTTGCGCAGTGCGACGCGGGTCAGCCCGCCGGTGGTGACATAGGTCGATTTGCTGGACAGGATGAACGGCCGCAGGTCGACATGGCGGGGTTCGACATGATCGTCGACCAGCGTGGGCGCGGTCGACAGCGTGATCAATGGCTGCGCAATGTAGTTGCGCGGATCGCGCCGGATGTGGCGTGCGAAATCCTCGAGGTCCTTCGCGCTGCCTTGCGGGCCGATCAGCATGCCGTAGCCGCCGGACTCGTTCGCCGGCTTGACCACCAGCTTCGCGAGGTTGGCCAGCACGTAGTCACGTTCTTTGCGGTCGACGCACTTGTAGGTCGGCACGTTGGGCAGTATCGCGTCCTCGTCCAGGTAGTAGCGGATCATCTCCGGCACGAAGGCATATACGACCTTGTCATCGGCAACGCCGGCACCCGGTGCGTTCGCCAGCCCGACCTTGCCGTTGCGCCATGCCCGGAACAGGCCCTTGACCCCGATGACGGAGTCGCTGTTGAACGCCTCCGGGTCGAGGAACAGGTCGTCGATCCGGCGGTAGATGACGTCGACCCGCTCCAGGCCGGTGATCGCCTTCTTGTAGACGCAATCGTCGTCCCCGACCACCAGGTCGGTGCCCAGGCACAGTTCCGCGCCCATCTGCTGCGCGAGGTAGGCGTGTTCGAAGTACGCCGAGTTGTGGATGCCGGGCGTGAGCACCACCACCTCGGGTCGTCGGCCACGCCGCGGGGACAGCGAGGCCAGGCAGTCGAACAGCTGCGACGGGTAGTCGTCCACCGGCAGGATGGTGCTGCTGGAGAACAGCTCCGGGAACACCCGCTTCATCACCAGCCGGTTCTCGAGCATGTAGGACACGCCCGAGGGCACGCGCAGGTTGTCCTCGAGCACGTAGATCGTGCCGTCCCTGTCGCGTACCAGATCCGAGCCGCAGACATGCGCCCAGATGCCGTGGGCCGGCGTCGCGCCGATGCACTGCGGCCGGAAATTCTTCGAGTCGGCCAGCAGTGCTTCCGGGAATACCTTGTCCTTGACGATACGCTGGTCGTGGTAGATGTCGTCGATGAACAGGTTCAGGGCCTCGACCCGCTGGCGCAGCCCGCGCTCGACACGCGTCCACTCGCTGCGTGCGATCACGCGCGGGATGATGTCGAATGGCCAGGCGCGGTCGATCGAGCCACCCTCTTCGGAGTAGACCGTGAAGGTGATGCCCAGGTTGCGGATCGCCAGGTCGGCCGCCGCGCGGCGATCGCGCACCTCTTTCTCCGACAGGGAGCCGAGGTAGCTGCACAGGCTGCTCGCCACGGGCCGTATCTCGCCAGGTGCGGCGAGCAGCGTGTCGTACACGCCGCGGGCGGGATAGGTCTTCCAGTTGATGGCCATGTCGTGCGTATGTCCGAACGGAATAGCAGGAACCGAGTAGCAGGTATCGTGCCTGCAGCCGTTTCATTCTAGCGGTTTGAAACGCATGCGCGGGAACCTTCGGCGGTTTCGCCGTATCCTCGGCACATGCCTCCCGGAACGTCGCAACTCGACCTGTTCGGCGAGCCGGTGCCGTCCCGGCCGGGCTCGGCGGTGGCGGCGCGTGCCGGTTCCACCGCGGCAGCGCTCGGCCCGGCGAGCGCTGCGCCCGGACTGGTCGCCCTGGGTGCCGCGTTGCCGCCGCTCCTTTATCTGGGTACATCGTCCTGGTCGTTTCCCGGATGGGCCGGGCTGGTCTATGACCGCAGCGCAGACCCGTCGCGCCTGTCGCGCGACGGACTCGCGGCTTATGGCCAGCATCCCGTGCTGCGCGCGGTGGGCATCGATCGCACGTTCTATTCGCCGATTGCGGCCGCGGCCTTCGCCCGCCATGCGGCGCAGGTACCGGAACGTTTCCGATTTCTCGTCAAGGCGCCATCGGCATGCACCAGCGTGGTGAGCCGCAGCGAGAAGGCACCACCGGTGGCCAATGACCAGTTCCTGGACGAGCGCGTGGCCATCGACCAGTTCGTCCGCCCCGCGCTCGAAGGGCTCGGCGCGAAGGCTGGCCCGCTGGTGTTCCAGTTTCCGCCGCTCGGCCGGGTCTGGACACGCCTGCCGGAGCGATTCGCCAATGCGCTGCATGGCTTCCTGCGCGCGGTGCGCGCCGAGGCACCCGATGCGCTGCTGGCAGTGGAAGTGCGCGACGCCGATGTCCTCGCACCGCAGTTCTTTTCCGCGCTCGCCGACTGCCGGGTGCGCTATTGCATCGGCGTACATGCCCGCATGCCCACCGTCGACGAACAGGCCGCGCGCGCACGGGCGGTCGGTGCGGGCCCGCTGGTGGTGCGCTGGAACCTGCATTCGGGCCTTGGGTACGACGAGGCCCGGGCGCGCTATGCACCCTTCGACCGGCTGGTCGATGAAGACCCGGCGGCCCGCCATGCCCTGGCCACGCTTGCGCTGGAGACGCTTGGTGCGGGTGACGCGGTC
>JBILGF010000039.1:0-12064 GCA_044351195.1 Burkholderiales bacterium | reverse complement strand
ATGTTGTTGGCCGGCGTCGCGCCCGGGTTGGTCGATGGCACCACCGCGCACACCACGCCGACAGGCCGCGCGATCTCGGTCAGCCCCAGTTCAGGTATTTCGGCCAGCACCCCGGTCGACACCGCGCCCTTCAGGTCGCGCAGCAGCCCGAGCGTCTTGCGGTGGTTCTTGGTGACCTTGTCCTCGACGTCGCCCAGGCCGGTGTCGCGCACCGACAGCTCGGCCAGCGTGCGGTTGCGCGCGGGCTCCATGATCGCCCAGCCGCAGGCCACCACCATGGCATCAAGTTGCGCCTGGCCATAACCCGCCGCCACGGCCTGTGCCGCGCGCGCGCGCTGCACGAGCGCGGCCACTGCCTGGGCGGCAGCGGCTTCTCGCGCCGACCGGTCTTCCATCGTCGAACCCATCGCAGGGCCTCCTCGAAAGTGGAAACGCTCCGCGGACTCGCATCCGCGGAGCGCCTGCTGCGGGAAAAGCCGGCTCAGCGCTTCGCGGCGGTCGACTTGTACTTCGCCAGATGGCGCACCGGATGCTGGAGCGCATCGCGGCGGAACGGATCACCCAGTTCGCGCGTGACCATCATCTCGAGGATGGTGGTCTTGCCTTCGCGCTGCGCACGGCAGGCCGCCTCGAGCGCCGCGCCGACCTGGTCGAGCTTCTCGATGCGGTGGCCTTCGGCGCCCATCGACTTCGCGATGGCCGCGAAACTCGGGTTGGTCAGGTTCGAGCCGACAAAGCGGAAGTCGTAGTAGTCGACCTGGTTCTTCTTCTCGGCGCCCCACTGCTCGTTGTTGAACACCACCGCGGTGACCGGAATCTGCTCGCGCACGGCGGTGAGGATCTCGCCGAAGCTCATCGCCCAGGCGCCGTCACCGACATAGGCCACGCCCGGCCGGTCGGGTGCCGCGACCTTGCAGCCGATCATCGTCGGGAACGCATAACCACAATTGCCGAAGCTCATCGCGGCGAACATGCTGCGCGGCCGCTCGAAGCGCAGGTAGGAGTTCGATACCGAGCAGATGTTGCCGATGTCGGTGGAGACCATCGCGTCTTTCGGCATCGCACGCTCGAGTTCGCGCAGCACCTGGCGCGGATGCATGCGGTCGGAGCCCTTCATCACCTCGAGGCTCCACGCGTCCTTCTCGTGGTGCCAGTCGGTGAGCTCCTGCTCCCAGGCGGCCTTCTCGTCGGCCACCACCTTCGCACGGTCGGCCTTGTTCGCGTCGCAGGCGAGCGTGCGCGAGGCGATGCGTTCGAGCAGCGCGACGGCGGCCTCGCCGGCGTCGCCACAGATGCCCACGCCGATGCGCTTGACCAGGCCGATCATCTTCGCGTCGGCGTCGATCTGGATGATCTTCGCGTCTTTCGGCCAGTAATCCATGCCGTGCTGGGGCAGCGTCCCGAATGGCCCCAGGCGGGTGCCGAGTGCGAGCACCACGTCGGCCTTGCTGATGAGCTTCATCGCGGCCTTCGCGCCCTGGTAGCCGAGCGGGCCGACCCACAGCGGATGGCTGGCCGGGAAGCTGTCGTTGTGCAGGTAGCTGCAGGCCACCGGCGCGCCGAGGCGCTCGGCCAGCGCCTTGCAGGCGTCGACCCCGTTGCCCATGATCACGCCGCCACCGGACAGGATGACCGGGAACTTCGCGCTCGCCAGCAGGTCGGCCGCTTCATCGAGGCTCTTGCGCCCGCCGGGGCCGCGCTCGACGACGATCGGCGGATTGATCTCGCACTCGATGTCACCGTAGAAGTAATCGCGCGGGATGTTCAGCTGGGTCGGCCCCATCTCGAGCATCGCGCGATCGAACGCACGCGCCGTGTGTTCGGCCATGCGCTTGGGGTTATTCACGTGCGACTGGAACTTGGTGATCTTCGAGAAGATCGGCAGCTGCTCGGTCTCCTGGAAGCCACCCAGCCCCTGTCCCATGGAACCGGTCTCGGGCGTCACGACGACCACGGGCGAATGCGCCCAGTAGGCAGCGGCCACGGCGGTCACGAAGTTGGTGATGCCCGGGCCGTTCTGCGCGATGCACACGCCGTGCTGGCCGGACACGCGCGCATAGCCGTCGGCCATGTGTGCTGCGCCCTGCTCGTGCACGGTCGGAATGAAACGGATGCCGGCGCTCGGGAACAGGTCGAGGGCATCCATGAAGGCGGAGCCGACGATGCCGAACACGTTGGTCACGCCGTTGACGGCCATGGTCTCGACGAAGGCTTCGCTCGGGGTCATCTTCTGCTTGATGCCGGTGGCGACGGGCGGGGCCGACACGGTCGGCTCGACGGGCTTGTTCATGGCTCCTCCTGGGGATGCGCCGGAGTCCAGCGGATTCCGGCGGGTTCTGAATGCGGTCGTGCGATCCGTTCGGCATCGGCGCGGCCGATGCGAGCGGCATACGCAACGCCTCGGAAGATAGTGCGGACCGATCGAGCCGTCAATCGAAAAACAAGACTTGACGTCTCGTTTTTCGAGACCTATGCTGGATTCATGAATGCTGGAGATATCGCGATCGGACACAGCATCGGAACCGGCGTCGGCGCTGCCGCCGTCTTTGGTGCCGCGCCCGCCCTCGATCACGATTCGCCGACACTGCGCGCGTTCAGCGTGGTCGAGGCGATCGGCCGCTCGACGCGGCCCATGCTGCTGATGGACGTGGTCGCCGCGGTCGGCCTGCCCAAGCCGACGGTGCACCGTATCCTCACCCAGCTGGTGGAGGCCGGTTTGCTGCGTCGACTGCCCGGCGCCGGCTACGGTGTCGGCGTAAGGCTGTCCCGGCTCGGGCGCGACCTGCTCACCAACGATGCCGGACGCCCCGCGCGGCGCGCGATCCTGCAACGGCTGGTCGACACGATCGGAGAGACCTGCAATTTCACGATGCTCGATGGGGCCGAGATCATCTACCTCGACCGGGTCGAGACGGCCTCGCCGCTGCGGGTGAACCTGCAGCCCGGCTCGCGCGTGCCGGCCCACTGTTCGGCCAGCGGCAAGCTGCTGCTTGCGCACATGGCGCCGGCACAGTATGGGCGGCTGGTCGAGCAGTTGCCCCTCACCCGGTTCACTGCGCGCACGATCACCGACCGCATCGCGCTCGACAAGGCGCTGGAACACATCCGCCGCTGCGGCTACAGCGTGGATGACGAGGAATACCTCGAAGGGCTCGTCTGCGTGGCTGTCCCCGTCACCGACGAGCAGCAGCGCGTATGGGCCACCGTAGCGGTGCACGGCCCGGCCGCACGCATGCCGATCGACGCTGCCCTGGCAAGGCTGGGCCAGTTGCGCGCCGCCGCGGTGGCGCTCGGCGAGACCTACCGCAGCGGCCCGGCAGCCTGACCACATTCGCATCACCGCAGCACAACCGCAGTCCATAACGGAAGCAGGAAGCATCCTTCGCGCCGGCCGCAGAGCTGGCCGAAGGCGACGGGACCGGCCCATCCCGGCCGGCCCACGCAGTCCACCCCAGGAGGATGCAATGTCAGAGCAAGCCCTCAAACCAGCACCCGCCCGCCGTGCAGTATCGAGGTTCATGCGGGCGGCCACCGCTGCGGTCACCCTGGCCAGCCTGTGGCCGATCGCCGCGCTGCACGCGCAGGCCTACCCGACCAAGCCGATCCGGATGATCGTGAACTTCCCGCCCGGCGGCGGCACCGACGTCACGGCCCGTATCATGCAACCTGCGCTCACGCGCGAGATCGGCCAGCAGATCCTGATCGACAACCGCGGCGGCGCGGCGGGCGCGGTCGGTGCCGAGATCGCATCCCGGGCGGCTGGCGACGGGTACACGCTGCTCTGGACACTGTCCTCGCACACGACCAACCCCTCGCTCTATGCCAAGCTCTCGTTCGATGCCGACAAGGATTTCGCGCCGATCACGCTGGGCGCCAACGCACCGCAGATCGTGGTGGCGACCACCTCGCTGCCGGTGAAAGACATCCGCGAACTGATCGCCTACGCCAAGGCCAACCCAGGCAAGGTCACTTATGCGTCTCCCGGCGTCGGTTCACCCGGTCACCTCGCGGGCGAGCTGTTGAAGCAGCAGGCCGGCATCAATATGCTGCACGTGCCGTACAAGGGCGCAGGCCCGGCCATTCCCGACGTCATCTCGGGTAACGTGTCGCTGATGATTTCCTCGATGTCGGCCGCGATGTCGCATGTACGCGCAGGCAAGATGCGTGCGCTCGGCGTCACCAGCCTGAAGCGCTCGGCTGGCGGCCCGGATATCCCGGCGATCGCCGAGGGGCTGGCCGGTTTCGAGCTCCCGTCCTGGTTTGGCCTGCTCGCGCCGGCCGGCACGCCGCAGCCGATCATCGACCGCTGGCACCAGGCGATGGTGCGCGTGCTGGCGATCCCCGAGGTACGCGACCAGCTGATCGCGCAGGGCGCAGACCCGGTGGGCAGCACGCCCGACCAGTTCGCCCGGCAGATCCGCGAGGAACTCAAGCTCTGGGCGACACTCATCAAGCAGAGCGGGATAAAGGCTGAATGACCGAACCGTTGGCAACGCGCACCATCCGGCACCTGGTCGACCACTGGGCCGACCAGACGCCGCAGGCACCATTCCTCGTCGCACCTGAAACCGGTGCGGTGATGAGCTACGCGAAGCTGCAGGAACACTGCCGCGAACTCGCGCGCGTGCTGCTGATGAACGGGTTGTCTCCGGGCGACACGGTGTCGCTGATGATGCACAACGGCTACCAGACCGCACGCCTGCTGATCGGCATCATGTATGCAGGCATGCGGGTGCAACCGGTGAACCTGCTGTCGCAGCCGTCGCAACTGAAGTACGTGCTCGAGCACTCCGATACCCGCCTGGTGTTCTGCGCGCACGAGTTCGTCGACCGCCTGCGCGCGCCGCTCGAGGAGATCACCTCCGATGGCTCGCGCGACATCGCGGTGTTCCCGCTCAACCCCGACCAGATCGACATCTTCGACGATCCGTACATCGCGCACGTGCCGCTGCCGCTGGTGGCCGAAGGCGACGAGGCGCTGCTGATGTACACCTCGGGCACCACCGGCGTGCCCAAGGGCGTCATCCAGACGCATCGCGCCGTCGTCTCGGGTGGCCTGTTCACCTCGCAGGCCCATGCCCTCGGGCCGACCGATCGCGTGCTGTGCGCACTGCCGCTCTACCATATCAACGGCCAGATCGTGACCACCGTCGGGCCGCTCGTACACGGCGGTTCGGTCGTGATGCCGCACCGGTTCTCCGCGTCGAGCTTCTGGCAGCTGGCGGCCGAACACCGGTGCACCTGGATCAACGTGGTGCCGACCATCATCGCCTACCTGCTCAACGGGCCGGAGCCCGTTTCGCTCGGGCTCGACGTCTCGTGCATCCGCTTCTGCCGTTCGGCATCCGCGCCGCTGGCGCCCGAGCAGCACCGGGCGTTCGAGGCGAAGTTCGGCATCGGCGTGATCGAGACGATGGGGCTGACCGAAACCAATGCACCGGCCTTCACGAACCCGCTCGATCCGTCCCTGCGCAAGGTGGGCAGTCCGGGCCAGGCCTTCGGCAACGAAGCCAGGATCATCGGCGCCGACGGCGCAGCGCTGGGCGTGGGCGAGCCGGGCGAGATCATGATCCGCGGCGACAACGTGATGAAGGGTTATTACAAGTCGCCGCGGCAGACGGCCGAGGCGTTCGATGCCGATGGCTGGCTGCACACCGGCGACATCGGCTACCTCGATGCCGACGGCTTCGTGTTCGTCACCGGCCGCATCAAGGAGCTGATCATCAAGGGCGGCGAGAACATCGCGCCACGCGAGATCGACGAGGCGCTGCTCAGGCATCCCGCAGTGCTCGAGGCCGCCGCCGTCGGCATCCCGGACGCGAACTACGGCCAGGAGATCCTCGCCTGCGTGGTGGCCAAACCCGGCATGACGCTCACTGCGGAAGATCTGCTCGCCTTCTGCCGAAGCGAACTCGGCCTCTTCAAGACGCCGAAGCGCATCCTGCTGGTCGAAGACCTGCCGAAGGGGCCCTCGGGCAAGGTGCAGCGGCTGAAACTGTCGGAGCGCTACGCCGGCTGAGCGGCAGTCGCCAATCGCCAATCGCCAATCGCCAGTCGCCAGACGACAGACGCCAGGCGACAGACGACAGGCGACAGACGACAGGCGACAGACGCCAGGCGACAGGCGGCCCGCGGCGGCCCGCGTCGCCTCTAGCCGGCGCAGCGCGCGAGCATGTCGTCGTCGAACTCCAGCCCGAGACCGACTTTCTGCGGCACCGCCAGCATGCCGTCCTGCATCTGCGGTACCTCACGGAACAGCGGGCAGGACCACGGCATGTACTCGACGGTCAGGCCGTTCGGGATCGCCGCCACCAGGTGCACATGCACTTCCGGCAACAGGTGGCTGACCACCGGCAGGTTGAACGCCTGGGCCATGCCGGCAATCTTCAGCCAGGTCGTGATGCCGCCGGCACGCAGCACGTCGATCATCACGATGTCGACCGCACGCGCCTCGATCATGTGCCTGAACGGTACCGACCCGTACACATACTCCCCGGCAGCCAGGGGCGTCTTCAGGGCGCGCGCGACCTCGGCCATGCCGTGAGGATCGTCGTGCGCCACCATGTCTTCCAGCCAGTAGAGCCCGTACTGCTCGACGCGCTGCCCGATCGAGATCGCCTGGCGCACGTCCCAGCGCTGGTTGATGTCGCACATCAGCTCGACATCCGGCCCGATCGCCTCGCGCACCAGGCGAATGCGCGCTTCTTCCTTCGCCGGCGTGGTCGCACCGGGCAGCGCCAGCTGTGTCTTCATCTGCCGCCACCCCTGCTCGACGAGCGCGTGCGCGCCCTGCACGCACTGTTCGAGCGTGAAGTGGCGCATCAGCGCACCGCTGGCATAGGTCGGCACCGATGTGCGATGGCCGCCAGCCAGCGTCGACACGGGCAGGCCGAGCGCCTTGCCCTTGATGTCCCAGAGCGCGATGTCGATCGCGGCCAGTGCCAGCGTGAACAGGCCACCCGGGCCGGCCGAGGCGCCGGCCGCCGCGCGCAGCCGGTCGCCGATCGCCTCGATGCGCAGCGGATCGTCGCCCACGATCATGCCGGCGAGGATATCCACGCACTGCCTGAGCGCCGGTGTCAGCGGCCCGCCGAAATGGGTGAGGCCGATGCCGGTGAGCCCGGGCTGATCGGTATGCAGCGTGAGGGTGACGAAATTGCGCGTGCCGGCGACCATCGGCCCGCCGGCGAGTGGCTCGTCGGACGGAAGCATGGCGATCGTCGAACGATGTCCGGTGATCTTCATCGTGCAGGTACCTCTTCGTTCGCCGGGATCACCGGCAGCAGCAGACAGGGGGAACGGCCGGGCCCGGCACCCTGGCCGGCCGACCCACACGCTGCTGTCTACTTGACGCCGAGCAGTTCCACGTCGAACACCAGCGTGGCGTTCGGCGGAATGACGCCGCCGGCGCCGCGTGCGCCATAGCCCAGTTCGGGCGGGATCACCAGCGTACGCTGGCCACCGACCTTCATGCCGGCCACGCCCTGATCCCAGCCGCGGATCACCTGGCCGGCACCGAGGCCGAACGCGAACGGATCCTTGCGGTCGAGCGAGCTGTCGAACTTCTTGCCCCGGTTGTCCCGGGCCGCTGCGTCGAACAGCCAGCCGGTGTAGTGCACGGTGACCTGCTTCCCGGGCACCGCCTCGGCGCCGGTGCCGACCTTGCGATCGGTGATCTTCAGGCCTGCGGCCGGGGTACTCTGTGCTTCGCTCATCGGAATCATCATCCAGGGTGTGGTCAGGGCGACGCAGGCCGCCAGGAGTGCCGCGCGGGAGATCCGCAGGCTCGATCGCTTCATGGGTTCAGCTCCGTGTACGGGGTCGGAGGCCGATCGTAACCGAAGCGCCGGTGCCGCGTGGAGGCCAGCATGCAGGTGCGGTTCATGGCGTGCACAGGCCATGGCGCGCGCTCGTGCCCTGCCACCATCACGGATCGGCTACCGTCTACTGATCGACCACCAGAGCGGCTCGCCCGACCAGCCGGTTGTCGCGGATCAACTGGTGCACCTGCTCGGCCTGCTCGAGTGGAAAGGTGCGGTCGACGATCGCGTGCACCTTCTTCCGGCGCAGCAGTTCGAGGGTCTGCGCGATCTCGGTGGCGTTGACATAGCGCGAGCCGCGCACCTCGATGCCCTTGCGCACCACGGCTGTGGCGTCCAGGGTGAACTTGCTGGAATCGCCGAACACGGCCGCCGGCCGCACGCCGACGATCACCAGCCTGCCACCCGGTGCGAGGGCGGCGACCGAGGCCTCGAGCGTCTCCCTGGCGCCGACCACGTCGATCACCGAATCGACGCCTCGCCCTCCGGTCAGCGCGGCCACCTGCTTCACGATGTCGCCCCGCGCGCCATCGACCACTTCGTCGGCACCCGCAGCCAGTGCGCCGGCGAGCTTCGCTTCTCCGATGTCCACCGCGATCACCCGCGCGCCGGAGGCACTGGCCACCTGCACCACGTGGATGCCCACCCCGCCGCCCGCGCCGAAGACCAGCACGGTGTCTCCCGGCTGCACCTGAGCTTCCTTCGTGCACGCATGGAACGGCGTGGCAATGGCATCGGCCGCCACGGCGGCATCGACATCGCTGACCCCGTCCGGGATGGCCACGAAATTGCGGGCCGGCAGCACCATGTACTCTGCATACCCGCCGTCGCAGGCCATGCCGACATAGCCACCGAACGCGGTGCACAAGGTTTCGCGTCCGCTCCGGCAGTAACGGCACTGGCCGCAGGTCAGGTAGAAATGATTGGTGACCCGCTGCCCGATGGAGAACCCTGCCACCTCGGAGCCCATCGCGACGATCTCGCCGGCGACCTCGTGGCCCGGAATGCGCGGATAGGCCGTCACCTGCCCCGGGTTCGCGATCATGTGCACCACGGTGAGGCCGACGCCGACCGCGCGCACCCTGATCTTCACGTCATTCGGGCCGACCGCCGGCTCGGGGACCTCCTCGAGCACGAGCGGGCGACCGATCGCATGCAGCACCATCGCTTTCATTCATCTGCTCCGGATTCATTGACTGCAGCCGGTTGCGGGGCCGGCATCGCGCCGAGCCCGGCCTCGGCGTCACACATCGGCCTGGCTCTGGTGGTCGGCGGAACTGTGCGAACGGACCTCGCGTACCGGCGCCTGGCCACCGATATCCCGCCCGGTAGCGATCCAGGTGCAGACGCTGGCGCCGGGCGCCCATATCGTCTTGTATCCCCCCGGCGCGAAGAACTCCACGAACACCATGTCCTGGTCGCCGTCGCTGATGAAGAAATGCCGCTCCCGGTCGGCGAACCAGACGAGGTCTCCGGCCTGCACCGGGAACGGTTCCTCGTTCGCATGCGCGACCCCGCGCCCGCTCAGCAGGTACATGAAGTGCTCGGCACCCTCGTGGTGGTGGTTCGCCGCACGGGTGCCCGGCGGGTAGATGATCATCTCGCCCTTGATCGCGGTCGTGCCGAACAACGCCGGCGTGACCAGGTAGATGCGCTTGCGCGCATCGTGTTCGGAATCGAGCACCGGCTCGCGTTTCCAGTCGATCACCCGCAGCGGAGGCGGCGCGCTGGCCAGCTTCGGATCGAGTTCGGCAGCAGAGGGCACCTGCGCGAACAGCACCTGCGCACCCGTCGCGCTCGCCAGCGTGCCGCTGAACCCGGGCGGCAGGAAGACCACATGGGAATCGCCCAGCGCCACGCCGGCGTCCGCCCCGGCCGACCCGGCCTGATGCAGCATGGCGGTGCCGCCCAGCATCTGGAACCAGCCCAGGCTGCCGGGCCCGATCTCGAACGCGGTGGACGCATCCGGGGACAGCGTCAGTCGATCAAGCAGGATGCGCGTGCCGGACACCCGCGCTTCGGTGAGCAGGCGCTGCCGACGCACACCGGCAGCCAGCGCCTCGCCTGCCACGCTGGATTCATTGAAAGTGATGGCCATCGTTTTCCTCCGCGGGCGCACCGGCACCCTTGCGGGAACTCTAGTCCGGGACCGCCGGGGATGCAAATGGCCGCTGCAGGCCGCTGCAGGCCGCTGCAGCCGGCTGCAGCCGCCGTCGCAGTGCACGGCCCGACCCATTACAATGACGCACACCGGCACCCGATGTCCGGCGCCTCAGGCATGCTGTACACCCTGGTCACGATACGAAAAGATCCGGATCCAAGGAGGAACGATTGAACCACTCGAACCACAAGATGCTTCGCGCAGGGTTCGGCTGCGCCCTGCTCGCCGGTGCGGCACTGCCGGTGCCCGCCCTCGCCCAGTCCGATGGCGTCGGCACCTATCCGGTACGGCCGGTTCGCCTGGTCGTGCCGTTCCCGCCGGGCAGCGCCAGCGATTTCCTTGCCCGGCAACTCGGGGCACTGCTCGGCGAGGGCTATCGGCAGCAGGTGGTCATCGACAACCGGCCTGGTGCCGGCGGGCTGATCGGCAGCCAGCTGATCATCAACGGCGTGCCTGACGGGCACACCCTGGGCCTGATCGGGGCGCCGCATTTCGTCGGCGTGCTGATGCAACCGAAGCCGGCCTATCGTCCGATCGAGGACGTCACGATGATCACGCAGGTCGCGACCATCCCGAACCTGCTGTCGGTGGCGCCGAACCTGCCGGTGAAGTCGGTACAGGAACTGATCGCCTATGCACGGGCGCGTCCGGGGGAACTCAACTACGCCTCGCTCGGCGTGGGCTCGTTCGCGCACACCGCGGCCGAGATCTTCCGCAGCGCGGCCGGCATCAAGGTCGTGCATGTTCCGTTCAAGTCGATCGCCGACGTCAATTCGGAACTGCAGGCCGGGCGCATCCACTTCCTGATCTTCACCGCGCCATCGAGCCAGGCGCTGATCGGCGAAGGACGGGGGCGCGCGCTCGCGATCACCACCGCCAGGCGCAATCCGGCATTCCCCGATCTGCCGACCCTGGCCGAGGCCGGCCTGCCTGCGGCAACCAACGACGCCTGGTTCGGCGTGATCGCACCGGCTGCCGTGCCGCGACCGCTCGCCGCACGCATCTACACCGACATCAACCGCGTGCTGCGCTCGCCCGAGGCGAAGGAACGTTTCGCCCGACAGGGCGCCGACCCGACGTTCGAGTCGACGCAGGAGAGCTTCCTCGCGATGATGAAGTCCGAATACGCGCGCTACGCACGGCTGGTGAAGGACTTCGGTCCTGCGCAGTAGCCTCTCACGGGCGGAGGTGGAACGCCTCCGCCCGGTCGGCTCTGCGCCTCAGATGCCGCCGAACAGCATGTACTTCACTTCCATGAACTCGTCCAGGCCATACTTCGAGCCCTCGCGGCCCAGGCCCGACTGCTTGACCCCGCCGAACGGCGCGATCTCGTTCGAGATGATGCCGGCATTGATGCCCACCATGCCCGACTCGATCGCCTCGCCGACCCGGAAGCAGCGGCCGACATCACGGCTGTAGAAATACGCCGCCAGCCCGAACTCGGTGGCGTTGGCCAGGCGGATTGCCTCGTCTTCGGTGCGGAACTTGAACAGCGGCGCGACCGGCCCGAAGGTCTCCTCGGTGGTCACCTTCATGTCGGTGGTGACGTCGGTGAGGATCGTCGGCTCGTAGAACGTACCGCCAAGCGCATGGCGCTTGCCGCCGATCAGTACTTTCGCGCCCCTGGACACCGCGTCGGCCACGTGTTCCTCGACCTTCTCGAGGCCTGCCTGGTCGATCAGGGGGCCCTGGGTGGTGCCGGCGCCCAGGCCGTTGCCCACCTTCAGTTGCTCGACCTTCGCCTTCAGCTTCTGCGCGAAGGCGTCGTACACGCCCTCCTGCACCAGGATACGGTTGGCGCAGACGCAGGTCTGTCCGCTGTTGCGGTACTTCGAGGCGAGCGCACCCTCGGCTGCCGCGTCGAGGTCGGCATCGTCGAACACCAGGAACGGCGCATTGCCGCCCAGTTCGAGCGACAGCTTCTTGATGGTGGGGGCGCACTGCTCCATCAGGACGCGGCCGATCTCGGTCGAGCCGGTGAAGGTCACCTTGCGCACGATCGGGTTGGCGCACATCTCGCCGCCGATGGCGGCAGCCGAACCGGTGATCACGCTGAAGATGCCCCGGGGGATGCCGGCGCGCT
>JBILGF010000038.1:0-12076 GCA_044351195.1 Burkholderiales bacterium | reverse complement strand
GCAGCGTCCCCTCGGGCTCGCTCACCGTGTAGGGATCGGCCTGCTCGTACAGGCTGTGCGCGGCCACCGACAGCGGCGTGGCATGCCGGTCGGGGTTCATGCTTTCCATCGTGAAGCCGCCCTCGTCGAGCGTGCCCAGGGCGGCATCGCGCCCGCCCGGCATGCAGGCGATCGAACAGCATTCGATGATCTTCGCCATGTGCATCGCCGGCCCGACCGGATAGCCGAGCGCGGCCGGTATCGCCGAGAACACCGCCGTGTCGCAGGCGCGCCCCGCGATCACTACGTCGGCACCCATGGCCAGCGCGCGCTGGAACGCTTCGATACCCATCTGCCCGACCAGGTGCGACGCGCCGTCGACATCGGCCTCGGTCAGCGTATCGATGGCGCCGATCGGCGTCACTTCGCCACGCCGGACCGCGGCCTTGACCACCTCGCGCGGCATGTCGGCCGCGATCGAGGCCAGCCGGAAATGGAGCCCCCGTTCCCGCGCGATCGACCGCACCAGTTCGAGCGTATGGTCGAGGTGCGGCCTGGCACCGGCCGTGCCCGCCGATCCGATGAGCAGCGGGACGTCGTGGGCACGGGCGCCCGCGAGCACCAGCGCGAGGTCCTGGCGCGCGATCGTGTCCGAGGCAGCCATGCGCCCGCTGCCCAGGTAGTTCGGACCCGGGTCGACCGAACCCATGTCCGCGCCGATCGAATGCGGGCCCCGTGCGAGGCCCGCACGGAAGGCCGCCTCGAGCACGCCGTTGCCGAGCTGCCCGGAGGCCGACAGGGCGAGGAACGGGGCGCGGGTGTCGCCCCTGACCAGTCGTTCCCGCAGCCGTTCGAGGTGCGTAGGCCGGTTCACCTGGGGCAGGGTCACAGTTCCACCCCCAGCAGCGGCCCGTGCTGCTGCGCACCGTACACGTCCCGGTCGCCGGGGTCGCCGGCGATCACCTTGCGCGGCAGCACGATCTTGATCGCGAACGCCGGTGCATAGGGGATCACCTGGACGTTTTCGCTCGCCACGCCGTACAGCGGCGCGATCGCGCCCGGGGTCAGCGCGGGCGAGGCAAGCGCCTGCCTGAACCGTGCATCGTCCTCGAACATCAGGTCCAGGGACAGCGTGGTCGGACCCGCGTTCTTGCTGCGGATCACCCGTGCGCAATCGACGAGCTTCATGTTTCCTCCGGCGGCTTGACTGCCCTGAACATCTTCAACAGCATCAGATCGTATCCGATCTTCAGTACCCCGCCGATGACCAGCGGCCAGCCGAAGCTGGACACCCCGAGCAGCCAGCCGGCGAACACCGGGCTGATGCCCGCGGCCAGGCTGCGCGGCACGGCGGTGAAGCTCGCCGCCGCGGCGCGCTCGTGCGGTGGCACGACCGCCATCACGAACGAGGTACGCGCCGGGATGTCCATGCTCGACAGCGAGAAGCGCAGCAGCAGCGTGAGCATCGCGAGCTCGAGCGTCGGCATGAACGGCGTGATCACCAGGAACACGTTCGCCGGCAGGTGGGTGTAGACCATCGTGTTGATCAGGCCGATGCGACGGGCCACCCACGAGGACAGCAGGACAGAGCCGGCAGCGAGCAGCCCGGCCCAGAAGAAGATCTGCCCGGCAGCCGCGATGGAAAGGTCGAAGCGCTGGAACAGCCACAGCGCGACCAGCGACTGCACGGCGAAGCCACCGCCGAAGGCATCGATGCTGAACACCGCCGCCAGCCGGTAGACGATCGGGCGCGACACTTCCAGCGGCGCATTGGGGGCCGTACCGGGCGGCTCGACCGCGGGGCTCAGCGTTCGATAGACGAGGAAGGTGACCAGCCCGAACACGCCGTAGAGCACGAACATGGCCTTCAGCGCGGGCAGCAGGTCGACGCCGAACTGCGAGCTGACCCATTCGGGCGTGGCCGCGAACAGGGCACCGCTGGCACCGGCGAGCGCACCGAGCAGGCTGTAGCGAGCGAACACGGCCGTCCGGTCCCTCGCAGACACCGCCTGCGACACCATCGACTGCTCGAGCGGCGAAAATACGGTGACGTCGCCGGTGGTCGGGTTCAGGGTGCCGACGACGGCGATGACCAGCAGCGGCCAGAAGTCGCCGGTCAGCGCGAACGCGACGCCGCTGAGCGCCATCAGCACCGCGGCTGCCAGCGCGAGCCGTCGCTGGGCGAAGCGATGGGCGAGCAGGCCCAGTCCGAACACCATCGCACCGGAGCCCAGCAGCGTGGCCGTGGCGATCGCACCGACCTCGAACGGCGAGAAGCCCAGGGCCAGCAGGTAGACCGGCAGCAGCAGGCTCACGTAACCGTCGCCGAAGGCGCGCAGCGAGCGCATGCCGAGCAGCTTGCGCAGGTCGTTGCCGGACGCCGGCGGCACCAGCCACCAGCGTGGCTCGTCGGTCTTCATATTTGCGCTAACCTTGTCGCGTGTTCAACGCGAAACAGTGTACCCACCCACCGAGGACCCGACATGATCGATCTCTACACCTGGCCCACTCCGAACGGTCACAAGATCCACATCGCGCTCGAGGAGATGGGTCTTGCGTACAACGTGCATCCGGTGAACATCCGCACCGGCGAACAGTTCCAGCCCGACTTCCTGGCGATCAGCCCGAACAACCGCATCCCCGCGCTGGTCGACAGCGATGGCCCAGACGGCAAGCCGATCTCGCTGTTCGAATCGGGTGCGATGCTGATCTACCTGGCCAGCAAGAGCGGCAAGCTGATGCCTGCCACCGACCGCGACCGCTACATCGTGCTGCAGTGGCTGATGTGGCAGATGGGCGGCGTCGGACCGATGTTCGGCCAGGCCAACCACTTCCGCGCCTATGCAAAAGAGCCGCAGCCGTATCCGATCGAGCGCTACACGAACGAGTCGAACCGGCTCACGCGGGTACTCGACAAGCGGCTGTCCGAAGTGCCCTACGTCGGCGGCAAGCACTACTCGATCGCCGACATCGCGATCTTCCCGTGGATGCGCGGCTCGGAAAAACGGGGCGTGATGATCGACGATTACCCCAACGTGAAACGCTGGTTCGACGCGATCGACGCCCGCCCGGCGGTCAAGCGTGCGCTGCAGGTGCTCGACGGCGTGCACAACGCCCCGATCGACGACAAGCAGCGCGACATCATGTTCGGCGCGGCCCAGTTCGCGAAACGCTGACCATGGCAGGCGGCAGCGAAACAACCGGAGGCAACGGCGGCAGCCCATGGATGCGACGCTGATCGAGCGCACCATCCCGTCGAGCGGGGAACGCCTCCCGGTGCTCGGCCTGGGCACGTTCGGTGCTTTCGACGTTTCGCCGCGGTCGGGGGCGATGGATACCCTGTCCGAGGTATTCGCAAGGTTCGACAGACGTGGTGGACGGGTGGTGGATTCCTCGCCGATGTACGGTGAGGCGGAATCGGTGGTGGGTACCCTGCGCGCGGGGCGCGAAGCGGCCGACAACCTGTTCATCGCCACCAAGGTCTGGACGCAGGGCCGGCGCGAAGGCATCGCGCAGATGGAGCGCTCGATGCAGCGACTGCGTGCGCCACGCGTCGACCTGATGCAGGTGCACAACCTGGTCGACGTCGATACCCATCTGGCCACGCTCGAAGGTTGGAAACAGGAAGGCCGCATCCGCTACATCGGAATCACGCATTACCATGGTGGCGCGTTCGCGGCACTGGAGAAACTGTTGCGCAACCGGTCGATCGATTTCGTTCAGTTCAACTACCACGCGCTCGATCGCGAGGCCGAGCAGCGCCTGCTGCCGGCCGCGGCCGACACCGGCACCGCGGTGCTGGTGAACCGTCCGCTGGGCCAGGGCGAGCTCATACGCCGCACGAGCGGGCACCCCCTGCCGGCCTGGGCCACCCGTGCCGGCTACCGCAGCTGGGCGCAGCTCGCCCTCGCGTTCGTGATCGCACACCCGGCGGTGACCTGCGTGATTCCGGCTACCGGCAACCCGGAACATCTGTACGACAACGTCGATGCGGCTTCGATCGTCGACGGCCGGCCGGCGCCCGATGCCGCGCTCGCGCGCCGTGTCGTCCAGGCGCTGGCATCGGCATGAGGGCGCCTGCAGCCGCTGCAGCACCGAGGCCGTCATGGCGCGCCGGATTGCTGCCTGCCGTGCTTGCGCTGCTGATCCTTGCCGGCTGCTCGTCCGGCATCCGCCTGGGCTACAACCAGGCCGAGACGCTGGTCAACTGGACAGTGTCCGACTACGTCGATTTCGAACCCCATCAGCGCGACCTGTTCGGCCAGAGGTTCCGGGCGCTGCATGAATGGCACCGGCGCGAGCAGTTGCCCGAGTACGTGCGCCTGCTGCACGAGACGCGGACACGGATCGAGGACGGCTTGTCGCGCCAGGACATCGAATGGGTGATCGCGCGCGCGCGCAGCCGCCTGGCGACCGTCGTCGAACACGGTGCGGGCGATGCCGCCGACCTGCTGATGTCGCTCACGCCCGAACAGGTCAGGGGCCTCGAGCGCTCGTTCGCCCGGGCGAACCGGAAGACCGCGCGCACCTGGGGAGTCGGGCTGCCGGTCGCCGAACAGCAGAAGAAGCGGGCCGAACGGCTGATCGCGCAGGTGGAACGGTTCACCGGCAAGCTCAGCCGTGAGCAGGCCGAGCAGGCGGCCGCAATGGTGAACGCCCTTCCGCTCAACACCGACCAGCGCTTCGCGGAGCGCCAGCGGCGGCAGCGCGAACTGATTGCTGCGCTGCAATCGGGACGCAGCCGGACCGAGATGGCCATGTGGTTTCGCCAATGGGCACCGAACTGGGAACTCGGGCGCGACCCGGCCACCGCGCGCAGCGCGCAGGCCGCCGCCGAACAGCGTGCGCAGGTGTATGCCGACATCGACCGGTTGCTCACGCCCGCCCAGCGCCGGCAGGCGATGGATCGGCTGCAAGGCTATGCCGACGATCTCCTGGCGCTCAGCGGCACGGCCGCGCCGCGCCAGCAGCGCGCATCGAACTGACGCGGTCGCGGCAGAAAGGGCACCCGGGGGGCGGTGTATCATCAGCCTCCCGGCAGGCCTGCCTCGCGCACGCCGCCCTTCCATGCAGGAGCCTCACATGGGCCATTTCGACCCCCACCTCCCGTACGCCTCGCAGCGCAGCCCGGTGTTCGCGCGCAACATGGTGTCCACGTCCCAGCCGCTCGCCGCACAGGCCGGGCTGCAGATGCTGGCCCGCGGCGGCTCCGCCATCGACGCGATCATCGCGACCGCAGCCACCCTCACCGTGGTCGAGCCGTGCAGCAATGGCCTGGGCTCGGACGCGTTCGCGCTGGTCTGGGACGGCTCGAAGATGCACGGGCTGAACGCATCGGGCCGGTCGCCGGCGGCATGGACGCCGAAGTATTTCGAGAAGTACAGCGGCAGGATGCCCGAGCGGGGCGTCGATGCCGTCACCGTGCCGGGAGCCGTCTCGGCATGGAAGATGCTGCACGACAAGTGGGGCAAGCTGCCGTTCGCCGACGTTCTCGAGCCGGCCATCCGCTATGCACGCGACGGCTACATCGTCACCCCGACCATCGCCAGGCTGTGGTCGCAATCGGTCGACGAGCTGCAGACCTATCCCGGCTGGAAGGACGGCTTCATGCCCAACGGGCGTGCGCCGAAGGCGGGCGAGATGTTCCGCTATCCCGACCAGGCGCGCACGCTCGAGCTGATCGGAAAGACCGGTGGCGAGGCCTTCTATCGCGGCGAACTGGCCGAGAAGATCGCCACCTGGATCAAGCACAACGGCGGCGTGATGGACGCTTCCGACCTGGCCGCGCATGAAGCGGACTGGGTCGAGCCGATCCACATGGACTACAAGGGCTATCGGCTGCACGAGATCCCGCCCAACGGCCAGGGCATCGGCGCGCTCATCTCGCTGGGCATCCTCGGCTACCTCAACCCAGGCCAGTTCGCCTGCGATTCCGCCGATCATGTGCACATCCAGATCGAGGCCATGAAGCTTGCCTTCGCCGACATGTACCAGCATGCGGCAGACCCGGCGGCGATGAAGGTGACCCCGGCCCAGATGCTCGACTCGGCCTACCTGCTGGAGCGCAGCCGCCTGATCGACATGAAGCGCGCCCAGGATCCGGGCCATGGCGACCTGCCGCGCGGCGGCACCGTCTACCTGACCGCGGCCGACCCGTCCGGCATGATGGTGTCGTTCATCCAGTCGAACTTCAAGGGCTTCGGTTCCGGCGTGGTCGTCCCCGGCACCGGCATCAGCCTGCAGAACCGCGGCTGGGGCTTCAAGCTCATCAAGGGCCACGCCAACGAGGTCGGCCCGCGCAAGCGCCCGTTCCACACGATCATCCCCGGATTCATCACGAAAGACGGAAAGCCGGCGATGAGCTTCGGCGTCATGGGCGGCTCGATGCAGGCCCAGGGCCATTCGCAGATGATGCTGCGCCTCGCCGACTACGGCCAGAACCCGCAGGCGATGGCCGACGGCCCGCGCTGGCGCGTCGACGACGGCCTGAAGGTCGGGCTCGAGCATGCCTTCCCGGCCGAAGTGGTCGAAGACCTGCGCAAGCGTGGCCACCAGATCACCGTCAGCGAGCGCGGCTCGACCGACTACGGCCGTGCGCAGATCATCCAGAAGCTCGACGACGGTTACTGCGCCGGCTCCGAGCCCCGCTGCGACGGCCAGGCTGTCGGCTTCTGACCGGAAATCCGGGTCAGAGACGATTTTCCAGGCGGGCGACAGCGTCCGTCATGGAAAAATGGAAATAGGGTCAGACACCGCTCAGACAATGTGTGTCTGACCCCATTTTCAATGTGTGTCTGACCCCATTTTCAAGCCCGCCTTCAACGGATGCACACGGCAGACGCAGCGTCAGATGCCTGCCATGCATTTTGCCAGCGTCCGCCGCTGCCGCCCCTGCGCATCGAAGTTCCCCGCATCCAGCCATCGCTGGTATCCAGCCTTCAGCGTCGGCCATTCATGGTCGAGCATCGCGAACCACGCGGTATCCCGGTTCTCGCCCTTGATCATCATGTGCTGGCGGAACACGCCTTCCGGGCGGAATCCGAAGCGCAGGGCCGCGCGCTTCGACGGCTCGTTGCGGTCGTCGCACTTCCACTCGTAGCGGCGATAGCCGAGGACGTCGAACACATACTGCGCGAACAGGAACTGCGCCTCGGTCGCGAGCCGGGTGCCGGCGATGCCCGGGCCCCAGTAGATGTTGCCGATCTCGATCACGCCATGCTCGGGCGTGATGCGCATCAATGCCTGGCGCCCGCCAGCACGGCCCGTGGCGGCGTCGACCACCGCGAAGGCGATCGGATCGTTCGTCGCGCGGCTGCGTTCGATCCAGCGCGCGACGTCGGCCCGGTCCACCGGCGGATGGTCGAACAGGAAGCGGAAGCGGTCGGCGACGTCCGGCACCGAACTGGCGGCATGCAGCGCGTCGCCATGCGCGGCGTCGTCGACCGGCTCCAGGTGCACGTAGCGCCCGCGGAGTACGATGCGCTCCGGTTGCGGCCGTGGCAGCGACCGGCCCGGCATCGCCGCGCTCACGATGCCTGGGGCGCTTCCGCCACGGCTGGGACGGCAGGCGCCGAGGCCGCCGTCGCGAGGATCGCACCGAGCAGGTTCTCGATCATCGCCCGCGGGATGTTGCGCGTGATGAATACCAGCCGGCTGCGATGGTCGTCGCTCGGCCATGCATCGAGCGTGACCGGCGGATGGAACAGGTGCTGCACGCCCTGCACCACAACCGGGCCAGGCTCGCCCTCGATATCGAGCAGGCCTTTCACCCGCAGCAGGTCGGGCCCGCGCAGCGAGGTCAGCACCTCCATCGCTACGGAGAACGTCTTCCACGAGAGCGGCGTGTCGTAGTACAGGCAGAACGAGTCGACGCCGGCCGTGTGCTGGCCCTTGGGCAGCTTGCGCACCGGCGCGCCCGCCACCAGCCTGCCGCCGGGGATCGCCGAGGCCGAACCCGCGCCCTCGACGGCCACGAACGATTCGCTGCCCAGCCAGTTCTCGATCGCCTTCTCGGACGCCTCACGGTGGCGCACGCCGACATCGACCAGGAACGACGGGTCGAGGTCGCCCATCACGCAGCGGATGATCGCCGCATGCGGGTTGAGTTCGCGCAGCCGGGCCTCCAGCAGCTCGACCTCGGCCGGATCGGCCAGGTCGGTCTTGGTGATCACCAGCCGGTCGGCCACCGCCGCCTGCTTCACCGGCTCTTCCAGGGTGTCGAGCTGTTCGTTGCCGTTGACCGCATCGACCAGCGTGATGATCGCGTCGAGCGTGTAGGTGTTGCACACCGAGGTGTCGGTGATCATCGTGTGGATCACTGGCGCCGGATCAGCCAGGCCCGTCGTCTCGATCACCACCCGGTTGAAGTCGATGGTCTCGCCGTTGCGCCGCTTCATCCACAGGTCGACCAGGGTCTCCTGCAGGTCGCCGCGCACCCGGCAGCACAGGCAGCCGTTGTCGAGCACCATCATCTGCTCGCTCGAGGTCTGCACCAGGTCGTGGTCGATCGACTGTTCGCCGAACTCGTTGATGATCACCGCGACCCGGTTCATCCCCGGATGCCGCAGCAGCTTGCCCAGCAGCGTGGTCTTGCCGCTGCCGAGGAAACCGGTGATCACCGATACCGGTATCTTCGCTGCCACGTTCATCCCGATGCCTCCCGCCTAGAACGTCGTCTCGAGGATGTAGATGCCACCCGCGAGCCGGTCGACCGTGTACACCAGACGGTTCTCGTCGACCCAGATATCGTTCATCTGGGCGGCACCGGCCGGCGACAGCGCCGGGGCGGCCGGCACGTAGTAGCCGATCTCCTGGGGCTGGTACGGGTTCTTCGTGTCGTAGATGCGCACGCCGCCGTTGAACATCGCACAGTAGATGATCTCGTCGGAGCAGTGCGAGGTCTCGACCGGCACGTTGTCGTGCAGGTTGTGCGCGCCGAAGCGGCCACCCCGCTTGCTGAATGTTTCCACCGGCGGCATCGGCAGGGTGCTGATCGAGGTCGGGTAGCGCTCGTCCTTCGTATCGAGCATGTACACCAGCATCGGCCAGTCGGTTGCGCCGTCCACCGTGCTCTCGTCGCTCATCACCATCAGGTCGCGGCTGAACAACGGCATCAACGAGTGGTGGAAGGAGGGACGATGCGTCCAGCGCGAGACCATCTGCGGGTTGCTGCGGTCACTGATGTCGAGGATCACGGCGCCGTAGTCGATGTAGCCCAGGTAGGCGCGGTCGGGGCGCTGCGGCCAGACGCAGGTGTTGTGCACCCGGTAGCCGACACGGCCCAGTTCCGCGCCGCCTGGATCGGTACGCCAGGTCTCGCGGTCGCCCTTCTTCGTGCCGGGCGCCCACCAGCGGCCGACCTCGGTCGGCTTGGACAGGTTGCTCACGTCGATGATGCGGTAGATCTGGTCGTCGCGCGGATCGTGCGGCTCGAAGTCTTCGGCGCCCGAGGAGATGTGCACCGTCTGGCCATCGACGAACCACACCATGTGCACGCCGCGCGAGTGCGGGCCCGAGCAGTCGAAGAAGCTGATCGACTTCGGCGCTTCCGGCTTGCTGATGTCGAACAGCTCGAAGCCGGCCGGCTTCGCGCCGAGGTCACGCGTCTGGTAGGCCACGCACATCACGTCGCCGACCACGTCGAGCGAGTTGGAGCGCACCCGCGAGTGCGGCAGCTGGGTCTGGATCACCACCGTCGGCTTGCGCGGATCGGTGACGTCGATACCGGTGAAGTTGGTCGGCGCCGACTCGTGCGCGACCCAGAGGATGCGGCGGCCGTCGCGGGTCTTCTGGATGCTGATGCCTTCGCCGACGTTGCCGTTGCCGTTGAGCTCGTGGGCGCCGAGCAGCTTCATGTTGAAGGACATCTCACGGCTCGGTGACGAGCCCCCACCCAGGTTTCCGCTGACCGCCATGCGCTGCCCCTCCGTCATTGATCTGTCGAAAGACAGAGTTTAGTCGATCGCGCCGGATCGGATCGGACGGGACGGCCGGAAAACAACGGGGGGGCCTTTCGGCCCCCCCGGTTTTCCGCATCACTTCTTTCGCTGCGACGCTCGCCGTCCTTGAGTTTTTATCGATGCCGGGACGACTGGGCGCGCTGCGGGACACATGTTCGGCGCAACTGCGTGCACCTTCTTCTCTCCAACGACCTCCTCCTGCTGATCGTGATTCCGGGTGCCCTGCAGTTTCCGACAGTAACCCCGAAGCCGAATGGATCGTACACCTGGCTTTCTGCGAAAACAATCTGTTTCCAAATACGGTCACGCACCATCCGACTGCAGCCGTGCAAGCCCCCTGTTATGTTGCGTCGCAGCAGCGCTCGATCAGAACGCCGGCTTGTGTTTCGCTTCATTGAAGTTGCGCACGCCAGCGAGGATCTCGGCCTTCGCGGCGTCGGGTCCTTCCCAGCCGTCGATGCGCACCCACTTGCCGGGCTCGAGATCCTTGTAATGCTCGAAGAAGTGGCCGACCTGCGCGAGCAGCAGGGGCGGTACGTCTGCAGGCACCTTCACCGTCGAATACAGCGTGCAGACCTTGTCGATCGGCACGGCAAGCAGCTTGGTGTCTTCACCGGCCTCGTCGGTCATCTTCAGCATGCCGACCGGTCGGCAACGCACGACCACGCCGCTGATCAGCGGATACGGACTGAGCACCAGCACGTCGACCGGATCACCGTCGCCACACAAGGTATGCGGGATGTAGCCGTAATTGCAGGGATAGCGCATCGACGTCGACATGAAACGGTCGACGAACATCGCCCCGGTTTCCTTGTCGACTTCGTATTTCACAGGGTCCGCGCTCATCGGGATCTCGATGATCACGTTGAACTCTTCAGGCAGCAACTTGCCATAACCGACGCGATCCAGGTTCATCGCGTCACTTCTTTGCTGCCAGGGTTTCGCCAGCCACGCCCCACTGGGTACGCGGCACCTCCTGGATCGTTATCCAGACCGAGTCGGGCGGGACACCGACGGTTTCGGTGAACGCCTGGGTGACGCGCTCGATCAGTTTTGCCTTCTGTTCGTCGGTGCGGCCGGGGGCCATGTAGATCTGTGCAAGGGGCATTGCTGGAACTCCGCAGGTTGATGAATCGCGGCGATTATCCCGCACTGCCACAACCTGCGCCGGGCATGGGCCACAAACCTGCGCTCGACGTGGTCCGGCACGATTGCACGCGGGCTGGCTGCAGACATGACCGGTGCCTTGCGGCGGTTACTCTGCCTTCGCGCCGGAGTCTTTCACGATCTGGGACCAGGTCGCCATCTCGCGCCTGAGAGTTGCCGCAAACTGCTCGGGCGTGCTCGCGATCACGTCTGCGCCCTCGGCTTCCAGCCGGGCGCGTACGTCGGGCAGGTTGACCACCTCGCGCAGGTCGCGGCCGATCCGGTCGACGACTGCACGCGGCGTGCCTGAACGCACCACGATGCCCTGCAACGCCGCGAGGTCGTAGCCCGGGAGGGTCTCGGCCATCGTCGGCACGTCGGGCAGCATGCTGTTGCGCTTTGCGCTGGTGACCGCGACCGCGCGCACCCTGCCGGCCTTCATGTGCGGCGCGGCCGACAGCGCGGTGGTGAACAGCATGCCGACACGGCCGCCGATCAGGTCGGTGATCGCCGGCGGAATGCCCTTGTACGGCACGTGGATCATGTCGATCTTCGCCATCGACTTCAGCTGTTCGGCAGACAGGTGCGGTGCCGACCCGGCCCCCGGCGATGCGAAGGTGAGTTCCCCCGGCTTCGCGCGCGCAGCGGCCAGCAGGTCCTTGACGGTGACGATCGGCGAACTGGCGCTGACCACCACGATGTTCGGCTGCGCGGTGAGCTGGATCAGCGGCGTGAAATCGCGCACCGGGTCATAAGGCAACTTGCCATAGAGGCTGGGATTGATGGCAAAGGTAGTCGTCACCAGCAACAGCGTATGTCCGTCGGGTGCGGCCCTGGACGCGATCTCGGTGGCCACGATGGTCGCCGCGCCGGGACGGTTGTCGACGATCACCGGCTGGCGCCAGCGGTCGGACAGGTGCTGGCCCATCTGACGCGCGGTGATCTCGATGCCGCCACCGCCGGAGAACGGGTTGATCATCCGCACCGGTCGC
>JBILGF010000363.1:0-3743 GCA_044351195.1 Burkholderiales bacterium | reverse complement strand
AGGAATGCGAATCGCATCCGACCTCGAACCGGAAGATCATGGTCCTCGGGGGCGGCCCGAACCGCATCGGCCAGGGCATCGAGTTCGATTACTGCTGCGTGCATGCCGCGCTGGCGCTGCGCGAGGACGGCTTCGAGACCATCATGGTCAACTGCAACCCGGAGACCGTGTCGACCGATTACGACACCTCCGACCGGTTGTACTTCGAGCCGCTGACGCTGGAAGACGTGCTCGAGATCGTGGCGATCGAGAAGCCGTTCGGCGTCATCGTGCAGTTCGGCGGCCAGACGCCGCTGAAACTGGCGCGCGACCTCGAGCGCTGCGGCGTGCCGATCATCGGTACCTCGCCCGATTCGATCGACGTCGCGGAAGATCGCGAGCGCTTCCAGAAGCTGATCCACAAGCTCAAGCTCAGGCAACCGCCGAACCGCACCGCGCGCAGCGCGCAGAAGGCGATCGCGCTGGCCGAGGAGATCGGCTACCCGCTGGTGGTGCGCCCGAGCTACGTGCTCGGGGGGCGCGCGATGGAGATCGTGCACCGACAGGCCGACCTGGAACGCTACATGCGCGAAGCGGTCAAGGTATCGAACGATTCCCCGGTGCTGCTCGACCGCTTCCTCAACGATGCGATCGAAGTCGATGTCGACGCAGTCAGCGACGGCAGTGTGGTGCTGATCGGCGGCGTGATGGAACACATCGAGCAGGCGGGGGTGCATTCGGGTGATTCCGCCTGTTCGTTGCCGCCCTACAGCCTGTCGCCAGCGCTGCAGGACGAACTGAGGGCCCAGACCGTCGCGATGGCCAAGGCGTTGAAGGTGGTCGGCCTGATGAACGTGCAGTTCGCGATCCAGTCCACGCCGGAAGGCGACCAGATCTACGTGCTCGAGGTCAACCCGCGCGCATCGCGCACGGTACCGTTCGTGTCCAAGGCTACCGGCCTGCCGCTGGCGAAGATCGCCGCGCGCTGCATGGCCGGCATCTCGCTCGCGGCGCAGGGCGTGACGAAGGAAGTCGTGCCGCACTACTTCTCGGTGAAAGAGGCGGTGTTCCCGTTCGCCAAGTTCCTCGGCGCCGACTCGATCCTCGGGCCCGAGATGAAATCCACCGGCGAGGTGATGGGCGTGGGCGAGAGTTTCGCCGAGGCGTTCGTGAAGGCGCAGATGGCCGCCGGCGAGCGCCTGCCGCGCAGCGGCAAGGTGTTCATCAGCGTGCGCGATGCCGACAAGCAGAAGATGATCGATGTCGCGCGCGTGCTGCATGAGCTCGGCTTCTCGCTGATCGCCACCCGGGGAACCGCAGCGGCACTGGCGGCGGCAGGCCTGCCGGTCGCGGCGGTGAACAAGGTGACCGAAGGCCGGCCGCATTGCGTCGACATGATCAAGAACGGCGAGATCGCGATGATCATCAACACGGTCGAAGAGAAGCGCGCCGCGATTCAGGATTCCTATTCGATCCGGGCCGCGGGGCTGCAGAGCCGCATCGCCAACTTCACCACCGTGGCCGGCGCGCGCGCGGCAGCCTACGGCATGCGCGACATCCGCGGCATGAAGGTCTACGATCTGCAGGGCCTGCACCGGTCGCTGGCTGGCTGACCTTTTCCACCCAACCCTATCGAGGCTGTCCAGATGGCGACTGTTCCGGTGACCGTGATCGGCGCGGGAAAGATGCGTGCCGAGCTGCACCACCTCAAGACCGTGGCACGGCATGAAGTGATCGCTGCGATCAGCGAAGCGCGTGCCCACGGCGACCTGTCCGAGAACGCCGAGTACGATGCGGCGAAGGAGCGCCAGGGCTTCATCGAGGGCCGCATCGCGGAGCTCGAGGGCAAGCTGTCGAATGCACAGGTGATCGATCCCAGGCTGCTCGATGCAGAGGGACGGGTGGTGTTCGGCGCGACGGTCGAACTGGAAGACCTCGGTTCCGGTGACGTGGTGACCTACCAGATCGTCGGCGACGACGAGGCCGACATCAAGCAGAGCAAGATCAGCATTTCATCGCCGATCTCGCGCGCGTTGATCGGCAAGTATGCCGGTGACATCGCCGAGGTACAGGCCCCGGGCGGCGCGCGCGAGTACGAAGTGCTCGACGTCAAGTACATCTGAGGCGGTTCGATTGAAGCGACTGGCCGAAGCACTCCACTGGCTGACGGTCGCGGCCTGGGCCGGGTCCCTGTGGGCCATCGGCCTGCTGGTCGCGCCGACGCTGTTCTCGGTCCTGGACGACCGCGCGCTCGCCGGACGCCTAGCCGGCGTGCTGTTCAACAGCGTGGCCTGGATCGGCATCGGCTGTGCCTCCTGGCTGCTGCTGTTCCGCATCGTGCGCTTCGGCGGCTCGGCGTTCCGCCAGGGCTTCACCTGGGTGGTGCTGCTGATGCTGGCGTTGGTGCTGGTCGGAAAGTTCGGCGTGCAGCCGATCCTGGCCGGGTTGCGCGAGCAGCAACTGGCGAAGGAAATCGTCGAGAGCGTGTTCCGGGAGCGCTTCGGCACCTGGCACGGCGTGTCCAGCGTGCTCTACCTGGTGCAGTGCATGCTGGCGGTCGTCATGGTGCTGCTGCAGCGTACCGGCCTTCGCTGACCCGGTACGTCGTTGGCTGTGTTCGCCGCTGGCGGCTGCGCGCAGGCGGCGTTCAGCGCGACTGGAAGCTGCGCTTGGTGCGTTTGCGCGCCGGGCCGGCAGGCTTGCGCGCCCGCGCCGGCGATGCCGCAGGTTCGTCCGGTTTCGGCCGCCACAGCACCAGCACGCGACCGATCGACTGCACCGGAGCGCAATCGAGCTGGTCGGCCAGTTCCAGCATCCAGGCCGCGCGCTCGTCGCGCTCGTCCGACCCGGCACGCACCTTGATCAACGCATGGCTGCGCAGGCAGAGGTCGATTTCCTTCAGGAGCGACGGCGTGATGCCCGCCTTGCCGATGGCGGCGACCGGCGAAAGGTCATGGGCGTCGGCTTTCAACGCCTTGCGTTCGGCGGGGGTAAGTTCTATTGCAGGCATTGGCGCTCCGGCACGGCAGGGTGGCGGAGTGTAATCTGCACGGCCGGCCAGCGCATCCCGCGCAGTGCCGGCGACGGACCGGCACGGCAATGAAGCGCTCGAACAGCAGCAATACCTGGCTCAGGGAACACGAGAACGATACCTATGTGCAGTTGTCGCGCAAGGAGGGGTTCCGGTCCAGGGCTGTCTACAAGCTGACCGAGATCGATGCCAAGGACCGCCTGCTGCGCCCGGGGATGACCGTGGTCGACCTGGGTGCAGCGCCGGGCAGCTGGGCCCAGCATACGATCCGCCGGATCAACCCCGGGGGTCGGCTGATCGCCGTGGACCTGCTCGAGATCGAGCCGCTGCCGGGTGTGGAGATCATCCGGGGTGACTTCACCGACGAGGCGGTACTGGCGCAGCTGGATGCCTGCCTGGCCGGCCGGACGGTCGATCTTGTACTTTCCGACATGGCACCCAATATCTCGGGTATCGCGCTGATGGATCAGGCGCGTGCAGTGAACCTGGCCGAGCTGGCGCTCGATTTCGCGCGCGGGCGGCTTGCCCCGGAGGGCGCCTTCCTGGTGAAGGCGTTCCAGGGCGCAGGCTACCCCGACTTCCGCAACCAGATGATGGATACCTTCAGGACAGTGGTCAGCCGCAAGCCCGCCGCCTCGCGCGACCGCAGCAGCGAGCAGTTCCTGCTCGGTCGCCACCTGAAGGCGCCCGGGCGGCGCTGACAGCGCTGGCGCCGGCGGGCGCAGCCGATGAT
>JBILGF010000471.1:0-2800 GCA_044351195.1 Burkholderiales bacterium | reverse complement strand
TCTCGGTGAAGCGCGAAGGGCCGACCGCGTTGCCCTGCAGGGCATCCCGGATCAGATGGAAAGTCGACCACGCGTCGCGCAGGTCGTCCTGGCCTTCGAGCCGGGCGATCGTCGATCGAACCCGCTTGCGCTCGAGTTCACCGTCCATCAGGGCGGAGACATCCTTCATTTCACCACCTCCGGTCCTTGTGGGTCCCAAGCAGCGGACGCAACTGATCCGCGATGGCTTCGCGCGCCCGGAAGATGCGGGAGCGCACGGTGCCGATGGGGCAGTTCATGATGGCTGCAATCTCGTCGTAGCTCATGCCCTCGATCTCGCGCAGCATGATCGCCGCGCGCAATTCTTCCGGCAGCGCATCCATGGCCGCGTTCACGGTCTCTGCAACCTGCCGGCTCATCAGTTCCTGTTCCGGCGTGTTCGTGTCGCGTGCCAGCCCGCTCTCGCCCGACGACTCGGCGTCCTCCGGGTCGATATCGACCATGGGCGGTGCCTTGCGTCCCTGCGCGGTCAGATAGTTCTTCGCGGTATTGATGCCGATCCGGTAGAGCCATGTGTAGAAAGCACTTTCCCCACGGAAGGTCGGAAGCGCGCGGTAGGCCTTGATGAACGCCTCCTGCGTGACGTCCTCCACCTCCGACGGATCACGCACCAGCCGTGACAGCAGGCGCTGCAGCTTGCGCTCGTACTTGTTGACAAGAAGCTCGAACGCGACCTTGTCGCCCCGCTGTGCGCGCAGTACGAGCTGGTGATCGATCTCGCGATCGTTCATTGCTGCGTTCCCGCGTGCGCCCGAACAGCCGACCGCACCACCCTCGCTGCGAGACCGACCACACCTTTACAGACAACGCCCGGCGCCAATTAGTTCAATCCGAATGCTGACGGCTCAGCAAGGCAGGGCCCGCCTGCCATTCAAGACCGACGCGCAGGCGACGAAAATCAGCCCTGTCGCAGTTGTCGCCGAGCAACGGCACGGTACGGCTGAACCGTTCGCCAACGATGCGGAGCCTGACCAGGCTGACGCGCCGATCGACCACGGTCGATGCGAGCAGCCGCCCCGGTGAGACCCGCCCGTCGCGGTGCCGCACGAGCATGCTGCCGTCGGCATCCGCGCGCAGCCCGACCACGGCACCCGAGCGCAAGACAAGCGCAACCTGACGAACATGATACCAGCCGCTGCAGGCAATCAGAGCCAGCAGCGCCACGGTGGCTGGCGCCGGAGGCGCGGCCAGCGCTACGGATAGGGCCGCCGACAGGTGTGCCACGACAAGGACGATGGCAAGGCGGCGCGACGGGCCGATGTCGACCTGCCAGGGCGCAGCGAATCGGGGCCCGCCAGCGGTCCCGGGCCCGGACACGACCTTTGCATCGGGCAGCGGCAAGCACGCAGGGGGCGACGGTGTGACGATCGGATCGATCATGGAGCGCAGCGGCGGTGAGCAGGGGCTGGTGCCGGCGGCGGCGTTGCGCGCAGGCCTTGGGCAAGGCGTGCGCCCGAGCGTGGACGCGAGGCAGGGAAACCCGAGTCTATACGGCATCCGGGATGGATCACAGCCACGATCCGGCCACAACCCGGCCACAAGCCGGCCACGCTCCGGCCCGATCGGTCTGCCGGGCAGCAGGCGGCGTCCGGGCCGCAGGTATCATGCCGGCTCCGACCCGCCTGCGAGCCGACGATTGGCCATGCATCCGCCCGCGACCCCAGCCATGAATTGCAAGCCGATGCGCCCTGCCGATCGCGTGTTGCGCGGTGGGCATCTGCTGACCCAGGATCCCGCACGACCGATCGCACAGGCGCTGGCGATCGAAGGGGACCGGCTGGTGGCGGTGGGCAGCAACGAGGCCATCTCGCAGCGGGTCGGCCCGTGCACCGAGGTGCATGAACTCGATGGCCGCACCGTGGTGCCGGGCCTGATCGATGGTCACGCGCACATGGATCGCGAGGGGCTGAAACAGGTGTTCCCGGCGCTCGGCCCGGTGCGATCGATCGCCGACATCCAGCAGCGGATCGCCGACCTGGCGCGCCAGCGCCGTCCGGGCGAATGGATCGTCACGATGCCGATCGGTACGCCACCGGCGTATTTCGACGCACCTTCGTGCCTGCGCGAGCAGCGCTGGCCGACCCGCTACGAACTCGACGAGGCCGCGCCCGACAATCCGGTGTTCATACGACCCATCTGGGGCTACTGGCGACACACCGCGCCACTGGTATCGATCGCGAACTCGCTCGCGCTCGAACGCGCAGGCATCGACC
The DNA here is from genome assembly GCA_044351195.1 of Burkholderiales bacterium. Lineage (GTDB taxonomy): Bacteria > Pseudomonadota > Gammaproteobacteria > Burkholderiales > CAIKXV01 > CAIKXV01. The sequence continues at coordinate 548 of JBILGF010000471.1, read as the reverse complement.
GCCACACCCTCTCCCCGACGCCCACCGTCACCATCGGTCGCGACGCCCATGGCGAACCGGACGGGGTGTTCTCCGAGCAGACGATGATGCCGATCGTCGAGCATTCCCTGATGCGATGCGTACCGGGATTCACGGACGCCGACCGTGCATCGGCGCTGCCGGCGGCGATGTCTGCCTACCATGCGTTCGGCACCACCAGCATCTTCGAGGAGCATGGCGCTGCGGCCGAACTGATCCGCGCGTACAAGGCCGTGCATCGACGCGGCGCGCTGACCATGCGCAGCACTCTGGTCGGAAGCCCCGACTGGAGCACCCTGCCCGGGGGCACCCATCCCGGCCATTACGGGCGCCTGCTCGATGCCTGGTGCGCGGGCCTCGCCGAACCGGCCTGTGGCGATGCGATGCTGCGGGTGACCGGCCTGTTCGTCGACATCGACGTGGTCGCCGACAACCAGGTGCGCGCCTGGTCGATGCCCTACACCGGCTGGGCCGGGTTCAACTACGACACGGCACTGGCGCGCGAGAAGGCCCGGGCGCTGCTCGTCGCC
>JBILGF010000037.1:0-12098 GCA_044351195.1 Burkholderiales bacterium | reverse complement strand
GGCACGGTCATCACCCAGATCCAGGCCGGGCGGCTGCGCGCACTCGGCCTGGGTTCCACCGTGCCCAGCAAGGCGCTGCCGGGCGTGCCGACCATCTCCGAGGCCGGCCTGCCCGGCTACGACATGAACCCCTGGATCGGCGTGTTCGCCCCGGCGGCCACGCCGCGGCCGATCATCGACCGGCTGAATGCCGAGATGAACGCCGCCATGGGGATGACCGAGGTCGTTGCGACACTGACCAGGCAGGGCCTGGATCCGGCACCGAGCACCGTCGACGAGTTCAACCGCATCCTGCTCGTCGATTACGAGAAGTACGGCAAGCTGATCGCGATGACCCGCGCCCGGGTCGAGTGAGCGTCACTGCCGGCCACCGGATGCGTCCGGCGCACGCGTTATCGTGAGCGCGGACGCTCAAGGCATTCGGGACGCAGACGGCGCGACTGCCGCGCAGGCGGCATTCGCGTCGGCACTCACCTTCGGCCAGTTGCCACCCGAGGTGATCGCGCGGGTGAAGACCTGCCTGCTCGACACCCTGGGCTGCTGCCTGTTCGGCTCGACGCAGCCCTCGGTGCGCAAGCTCGCGCAGATGGTGGCCAGCGAGGACGGCGGTGGTCCGTCGATCGTGATGGGTACTGCGCAGCGGGCGAGCGCGTCGATGGCGGCGCTGGTCAATGCCACGGCCGCACACAGCTTCCAGCTCGACGAGATCCATATCCAGGGGACGCTGCATCCGGGGTCGGCTGCGGCCCCCGCGGTGCTGGCGCTGGCCCAGGCGGACGGCGGCAGCCGTGTGAGCGGGCCGGACCTGATCACCGCGCTGGTGGCCGGCTACGAGACCGGCCTGCGTACCGGCATGGCCGCGCGCGGCTCGATCTTCACCCGTGGCTACCATAACCAGGGGGCGACCGGCGCGCTGGTGGCCGCGGTCGCCGCCGGCCGCCTGCTCGGCCTGGACCCGCTGCAGATGCAGCATGCGCTGGGTATCGCCGGCTCGCAGGCCGCCGGGCTGATGGCCGTGCAGGAGGGCGCGATGGCCAAGAGCTTCCATTGCGGACGTGCGGCCCAGAGCGGCGTGTACGCGGCACGGCTCGCCCGCCTCGGCTACACCGGCATCCCGAAGGTGCTCGAGGAACCCTATGGCGGCTTCCTCAGCACGATCGCGATCCCGGCACAGTGCGATGGCGCAATGCTCACTGCCGGGCTCGGCGAGCGCTGGGAAATCCTGAACGTCGGCTACAAGCCGGCGCCCGCGTCGAACGGCAGCGTGAGCGCGATGACGGCGCTCGACACGATCATGCGCGCGCACGGCCTCGCGCACGGACAGATCGAGCGCGTCACGGCCTGGGTCAGCAGCAACACGCTCGGCCACTGCGGCTGGGAGTACACCCCGGACAAGGTGCAGGGCGTGCTGGCGGCGCAGATGAACCTGCGCTACGGGCTGGCCGTGATGGCCCTGGAGCGGGAAGCGACCGCCGCCCAGTTCGCGCCCGAGCGCCTGTTCGCGCCAGAGACCATGGCCTTCCTGCCGCGCATCCATGTCGAGCATGAGCCGAAATACGACGGCCATGGCGGCATCTACCGTGTCGCCTGCCGGTTGCAGGTCCAGACGCGCGACGGCCGCTGCCACGAGACCGAGGTCCTGTTCCGCAAGGGCAGCAACGAAGATCCGATGACGGCCGACGAACTGCGGCAGAAGTTCCTGGGGCTGGCGGCGCCGGTGCTCGGCGACGCGCGTGCGGCCGCGCTGGCCGCGGCGGTGGACCGGCTCGATATGCTCGACGACCTTCAGGATCTGTCGGCGCTGTTGGCCGTCGACTGAGTGAGCGTGCGCTCACATAGGGACATCGCGCTACCATCGGGGCATTGAGGGCCAACGTCACCCGGACTGCCATGCGCGCACCCGGGGCCGACGGCGCCCGGATCGCGACCTGAGGAGACACGCGTGGCCAACGACAAGCTGAACGCCTACAACATCTTCGACCTGCGCGAGCAGGCGCTGCGCCGCGTGCCGAAAGGCCTGTTCGAGTTCACCGACCGCGGCACCGAGGATGAAGTCTCGCTGAAGAACAACCGGTCGATCTTCGACGGCATCCGCTTCAAGCCGCGCACGCTGGTCGATGTATCCAAGCGCACCCAGGCCACCACGATCTTCGGCGTCAACCACAAGATGCCGATCGCCATCGCACCGACCGGGGTCGCCGGGCTGATGTGGTACGAGGGCGAGGTCGCGCTGGCGCGCGCGGCGCGCGCGGCCGGCATCCCGTTCACGCTGGCCACCGGGTCGGTGACGCCGATGGAGAAGGTCGCGAAGGAAGCCGGCGGCGACCTCTGGTTCCAGCTCTACATGTGGCCCGACCGCTCGCTGTCGCACGAGCTGGTGATGCGGGCGCGCGACGCCGGCTACAAGGCGCTGATCGTCACCGTCGACGGCGTGTCCTCGGGCAACCGCGAATACAACATCCGCAACGGCTTCACCATCCCGTTCACCTTCTCGACCCGCAACATGGTCGACATGATGCGGCACCCGCGCTGGCTGTTCGGCACGATGGCGCGCTACCTCGCCACCAGCGGCATGCCGACCTATGCCAACTACCCGGCCGCGGCGCGCGCCAAGCTCACCGCCGGTCCGGTGGGCCGCTCCAGCCTGCGCTCGGACTCGATCAACTGGGACGACCTCGACGCACTGCGCGAGATCTGGCCGCACAAGCTGATCGTCAAGGGCGTGCTCGACCCGGCCGACGCGCTGCGTGCGGTCGAGCACGGTGCCGACGGCATCGGCGTGTCGAACCATGGCGGGCGCAACCTCGACGGCATCGTTTCGCCGATCGAAGCCCTGCCCGAGATCGTCGATGCGATCGCCGGCCGGGCGACGATCTTCATGGACAGCGGCGTGCGCCGCGGCAGCGACGTGGTGAAGGCGCTGGCGCTGGGCGCGGACGCGGTGATGGTCGGCCGCGCCACGCTCTACGGCGTGGCCGCCGGCGGCGAGGCCGGTGCCGCGCGCGCGCTCGACATCTTCCGCGACGAGATCCATCGCGTGCAGGCGCTGCTCGGCGTGCACCAGCTCGGGCAGCTCGGCCCGCAGTACCTGAAGCTGGTCGACCCGACCCTGCGCGCGCCGAAATACGTGCGCCGTCCGTTGCAGGCCGTGCCGGCAGTACCGGCGGAGCCGGTGGCCGAGACCGGCCAGCCACGCTGATTCCCCCGGGGCTGCATCGCAACCCCGTACGATCGCACCACAGCCGCGCCGGAGCAGGCCCGGGCTGCACACCCCTGCCGGAGTTCGACCCGATGACTGCCGCCGCCGCAACCCCCGACGCACTGGCCGAGCTCGCCCCCACCGGCACGCTTCGCGCCGGCATCAACTTCTCCAACTTCCTGCTGACCGCGCGCGAGCCCGACGGCACGCCGAAAGGCGTCGCGCTCGACCTCGCCCATGAACTCGGCCGGCGGCTGGGCGTACCGACCGTGATCGTCGAGTTCCCCAACCCGGGGAAACTGGCCGAGAGCGCCGACAAGGGCATCTGGGACGTCGGCTTCCTCGGCGCCGAGCCGGCGCGCGCGGTGCTGATCGATTTCTCCGCGCCCTATGTCGAGATCGAAGCCACCTACCTGGTTCGTGACAGCTCACCGCTGAGGGCGATCGCCGATGTCGACCGCGACGGCGTGTCGGTGGTGGTGCCGGCCAAGGCTGCCTACGGCCTGTGGCTCGCGGCCAACCTGAGGCAGGCGAAGCTCACCGGCGTCGACAATGCCGACACCGCCGCGCAACGCTTCGTCGACGGGACCTTCGACGCGCTGGCCGGCCTCAAGGACCGGCTCGTCCAGGACGTGAAGAAGATCCCCGGCACCCGCCTGATCCCGGGTCAGTTCGCAGCGGTGCAGCAGGCTGCCGGCACGCCGAAGGGCCGTGCCGCCGGCCATGCCTATCTGTGTGCCTTCATCGAGGACGCCAAGGCGTCCGGACTGGTTGCGCATCTGATAGAGAAGCACGGCGTCGGGCACGGACTGACGGTGGCGCCGTCCGCCTAGCGCGCGCTGCGGGACGCTTCAGGCCGCCGCGCCGCGCGGCAGTGCCAGCAGGTCGCGGTGTCCGACGCACAGTGATGCCTCGCCGGCCGCCACCTGCCTCCTGCGCAGTGCAGCCCATGCCTCGAATACCGCTGCACTGCCAGGCTGCGCATCGAGCGCCGCGCCGGCGGTATCGTCGATCAGCCGCAGCAGCATGTCCTGGTCGGTCGCGCCGTTGCCTGCGCCGATGTTCCAGTCGGCGCAGGCCGTCTCGACGGTGCAGCCGCGAGCGCCGAGCCTGGCCGCCAGGGCGTCGACGGCTGCAACGCCCAGCGACGCGCCAAAGCCCTTGTCCCCTCGCTGGTGGCATTCGAACGCTGCGCCGATCGCAGCATCGCCGTCCGCGCCGGGCTGCCACTCGCGACGTCCGTCCACCGTGAGTGTGGCCAGCAGCGGCAGGCACGCGCCGGCGATCCGGTCGGACAACCGGTCGAGCCAGTCCGAGGACACCAGGTCCAGGAAGGCGGTGGTCGTCACGCCGTCGAACGCGTCCAGTTCGAGGCGGTCGAGCGACTGCTGAAGATCGAGCCTGCGCGCGCGTACCCGCCACTGCGCCGCGCCGGTGTCGATCGACAGGCCACCGTCTGCCACCGTGCAGGTCCAGCCGTGGGCGCGTGCCCATCGGCCGAGCGCATCGGCCTGCGCCGCGATCAGTGCAGGATCGTGGTCGACCAGGAGCCAGTCCTGGTCGCCGGGTATCTGCGGCGCCAGCACGCGCAGGTTCGCACCGGTACCGGCCGCGAGATCGACGATGCGGCACGCATATGGCCGCCAGGATGGCGCTGCGGTTCGCGCCCGCGCAGCCACGGGACGCGCCGCCAGTGCGGATACGGTCTCGATGAAGCGCGCGGCCAGCGTCCGGTCGCGCGCGGCGGCATCGAACGGTTCGCGCAATGCCAGCCAGCCGGCGTCAAAGCCGCTCATGCCGCGCGCCGATCCGAGGGTGGCCCGACGAGCCGGTCCAGCGCTTCGGCCCAGCGCCGCACCGCTGCAGGCCAGTCGGGCAACAGGGTGGCCGCCTGCCGTGCGCCGGCGGCCAGGCGCTGGCGCAACGATGCATCGACCACCATCCGGCGTAACGCATCGCGCAGCGCATCGACATCCCCGGGCGCCACCAGCAGCCCGGCGGTCAGGGGAACGGTGTCGGGGATGGCACCCGCAGTGGTGGCGATGACCGGCAACCCGTGCGCCATGGCCTCGGCATAGGCCATGCCGTAACCCTCGTGGCTCGACGGCAGCGCGAACACGTCAGCATCACCCCATGCCGCCTGCAGGGTGTCGGGCGACACCTCTCCCACAAGCGCGATGCGATCGTCCAGGCCATGCGCGGCGATGCTCGCGCGCAATGCTGCGACCGTACCGGGATCACGCGCCAGGCTGCCGATGCAGGTCAGACGCCACGGCAGCGCCTTCAACCCGGACAGCGCCTCGACCAGCAGCGCATGCCCCTTGCGCGGCACCAGGCTGCCCAGCGCCAGAAACCGCAGCACGCCTGCGTGGGCGACCTGCGAACCGGGGTGCGCAGCCGGCACGCGGTCGTTGCCCGGCGGCGTGATCTCGATGCGCGAGGGCACGACGCCGGCGTCCGCCATGCAGCGCGCCGTATGCGCGCTCGGGCACAGCAGGCCCTGCAGCATCGGCCACAGCCTGCCCTCGATGGCGGCCATCCGCTCGGCCATCGACGCCGCGATGCCGGTCTCGAGCGACAGGGGATGATGGATGAAGCCGATCAGCCGCAGTCGGGCTGCCTCGGCCTCGAGGCTGTCGGCGAACGCCGGCAGGGCGAGACCGTCGATCACCGCGAGGTGGCCATCGGGCAGCGCACGCAAGGCCTCGGCGGCCGCGGCACGTGCGATGGCATCGGCGTCCGGATGGGTACCGGGCAGCTCGATCACCCGCACCTCGCGACCCGACGCGCGCAGCCCGTCGACCACGCGCCGGTCGAACAGATAACCGCCGGTGAGCTGGTCGAGCGCACCCGGCACGATCATCGCCAGCGGCAGCTCGGATGATGCAAGCCGCGCGTCGGCCGGTGCCGGCACCGGTCCGGTCAACGCAGCGCGCCTTCGAAACTTGCCCAGGCGACCGGCGACTCGCGCAGCGTGACCCGCATCGAAGCGAGTTGTCCGGCGGTGTCGGGGCCGACTTCGCCCGCGGCGATCCGCGCCTGCATCCGGTGGAAGATCTCGCCCGCCATGAACTCGGTGGTGGTGTTGCGGCCAGCCAGTTCGGGCAGCGTGTCGAGGTTCTTGTAGTTGAGCGCCGCCAGCACCTCGCGCAGCACCTGCAGCGCGAGGCCGATATCGCACACCAGCCCGTTCGCATCGAGTTCGGCACGGCGCAGTTCGACCTCCACGCCATAGGTCGCGCCATGCAGTTGCTGCGCCGGCCCGAAGATCTCTCCGGTGAAGCTGTGCGCGATCATGATGTGGTCGGATACGGCGAGGCTGTACATGCGGAGGCTCCAGGATCAGGGATAGGCCACGACCGTGCACAGCGCACCGTCGGGGTTCTGCGCCAGCCGCGCCATGGCGGCGGGCAGCGTGTCGAAATCGATCCGCGCCTCGACCAGCGCGTCGAAGGCCGGATCGGCGAGCAGGTCGAGCGCGAGTGCAAGCCGCCGCCGCGTGTCCCAGCGCGCGCGCTGGGCAGTGGCGACCGCGCCCACCTGCGATGAACGCAGCACCAGCCGGCGGCTGTGGAAGGCCTCGCCCAGCGGCACCGGCACGCGGCGTTCGCCGTACCAGCTCATCTCGAGCACGGTTGCCTCGAAGCCGGCGATCGCCAGTGCGGTATCCAGCCCGTCCGGATGCCCGCTGGCATGCACGACGATGTCGCGCTCGCCCGCCGCCTCCGGTGGCAGCACATGGCGCAGCCCCAGGCGCGCGGCCACCGCGGCACGGCGCGCATCCGGGTCGACGAGTTCGACCTCGACGCCGGGAATACGCGCGGCGAGGGACGCCACCAGCAGGCCGACCACGCCACCGCCCACGACGGTCAGCCGGTCGCCGAGGCGGGGTGCGGCATCCCACAGTCCGTTGATGGCGGTCTCCATGTTCGCTGCGAGCACCGCGCGCGGCGCGGGCAGGGCGTCGGGCAGCACGGTGACAGACGCAGCCGGCACCACGTAGCGATCCTGGTGCGGATGCAGGCAGAACACCAGCCGGCCCAGCAGTTCGGGTGGACCCGCCTCCACCGTGCCGACCGAGCAGTAGCCATACTTCACTGGCGCGGGGAACTCACCCTGCTGGAACGGACAGCGCATCTGCTGCCACTGGCTGCGTGGCACTTCGCCACGGAACACCAGCGACTCGGTGCCTCGGCTGATGCCGCTGCAGCGCGTGCGCACCCTTACCTCATCCGGCCCGGGCACCGGCAGTGCCGCAGCGCGCAACTCGCCCTGCAGGGGGCCCGTGACCCAGAACGCGCGCGCCGCGAGGTGCTCGCCCGTCTCAGCCACGGGGGCCGGGGCGCGATGGCGCCGGGCGCGTGCCCAGCGTCTGGACGGGCACTTCGCTCGTAGCTTCGACCGGCGTTTCGAAATCGCACTCGATCATCATGTCATCGCCCATGATCACGCGCCGCGTGCGCGGGCGCAGGCTCGACCCGAGATCGCTGATCTCGGGCAGCACGATCGCCGGCCGGCCCGAGCCGAGGATGACCGGCGCGACCGTGATCTGCAGGCGATGCAAGGCACCGACCTCGAGGAAACGCGACACGGTGATGCCGCCGCCCTCGACCAGCAGCCGATGCAGACCGCGCCGGGCGAGCAGGCGGCAGATGTCGCGCGGGTCGAGGCCGCGCGGCCCGTGCTCGACCGGTACCACCTCTGCATGGCCAAGCCGCTCGCCCGCCGCGCCGCGGCCCGCCGCCACCAGCAGCAGCGTCGGCGCGGCACCGTCGGTGAACACCCGCTGGCTGCCATCGAGGCGCCGGTGCGGATCGATCACGACGCGCACCGGATGCTCGCCGGCGCAGCGGCGAACGGTCAGTTGCGGATCGTCACAGGCGACCGTATTGACGCCGACCAGCACCGCATCGGACAAGGCACGCATGCGGTGGGTATGCAGCAGGTCCTCGCTGCCGCTCAGCCAGCGCGACATGCCGGCGGCGGTGGCGATGCGTCCGTCCAGGCTCTGCGCCAGATGGCCCACCACCAGGGGACGATCGCGCCGCCCGGCGCACAGCGGCCCGTAGAGCGCCACCAGCGGGCTGTCGGCCCACTGCCCGAGCGCGACCGGATCGCGGTCAAGCAGCGCCTGCCACTGCAGCAGGCCTTCGGCATCCGCTTCGGCAGGCGTGGTTTCATCGCAGGACAGCGCAGTGGCGCCAGCGGACAGTGCGTGTGCCAGAGGGCGATCCAGTGCGATCAGATCGGGTTCGATCGGCATGAGTCCAGGTCCGTCGTGCGTGGCAGGGAGATCATCGTCGGCAGGGCGTCTGCGTGCGCCATCACGGTGCACGATCGGCGCGCGCGACCGGCGGCCGGGCCCCCACGAAACGGTCGAGCACGAAGTCCGGCGCGCTCAGGTTGTGCGCGGAAGGTTCGATCCGGCCGAACCGGGCCGCGGCTGCCCGGGCCGCGCCGAAGGAAAGGATTGACGCCGCCCTGGGCGCAGCTTCCGCGGCCGGCCGCCAGGTGGCGATCGCGACATCCGACTGTGCCGTCGTCACGTACATCGAACGCAGCGCAGCGAACGGGCGGCCGGCAGCAACGGGCTGATCGATCGACAGCGACAGCCCGAGGCGCTCGCGCGACGACTCGGTCACCGCCAGGCGGCCGCGCGAGCCATCGCCGAACAGCAGGCTGAAGCCTTCATCCGATGGGTCGAACGATATTTCCCGGATCGGCACGTAAGGGCGTCCGTCCAAAGCGATCGGCCCGAACAGGAAGGAGCTGCCGAAGGCGCTGTCGGGCAGCGTCGATGGCGGCAACGGCTTTGCGCGCCAGTAGCCGTCGGACGGATAGAGCACGAGGATCTCGATGTCATGCGCCGTGTTGCCCGGACCCGGTACGGCGCGGCGCGACAGCTGCACCAGATGCAGCCCGCGCTCGACGCGTGCGCCGACCCGGAAGTCGACCGATTCCGGCCGCCAGAACGTCGGGAAGGCATGGCCGACCAGCCGTGTGTTCTCGTCTTCGTACAGGGTGACCGTGCGCGGCGTGAACCGGTACACGGGATCGTTCGACATGTCGCAGTCGGTGAAGTCGGGCGCGGTGCTGTCGACGACCACGGCGGCGATGTACGGCGGATGTTCCGCGACCAGCCGGAACGAAGACACGCCAGTGCCGACCACCTTCACGTAGACGTTGTCCTCCTCGGCGCAGCGCGTCGGGGTGCTGCCGTTGACGAAGTCGACCTCGACCGTGCGATGGCCGGCAGTCGGCACCGTCGTGCAGCCGGAGACCCCCAATACCGCCAGAACGGCAATGCCCACCCACCCGCCAGCAAAACCGCGCATCAGCCGTTGGCCGCGAGCGCGGCTTTCGCGCCTGGCGCGAACAATCCGGTGCCGGGATCGGCAGCAGCCGCGGCCGGCCAGGTTTCGTCCGGCGTGCGGCAGATACCGGCGCGCGCCATCGCACGGCCGAGCGCAGGCGAGGCGGAAGCCATCGCAAGCGGCACCGCGAGCAGCAGGCCCAGGTAGATCGGCAGGCCGAACCAGAACGCACCGGGCGCGATCCAGAAGGTAGCCCCTGCGAGCACCATGCCCACCAGCGCCTGTGGCCACAGGCAGCGCAGCGCGACCGCCAGCGGTACCCGCTCTGCATCACGCTGCTGGGATGTCCAGCCGACACGGCGGCCCAGCGGCAGGCCGAGCAGGAAGATGCTGATCGCCACCGCCGACACCGGAGCGAGCAGCATGGTGAGCACGATCTCGACAAAGGCGCTGAACAGCACGCGCGCCGTGCCGCCGAAGGCCGTGCGCAACTGCCGGCGCGCCAGCACGTTGAACAATGTCGCCAGCTTGGGCGCGAAGGTCATCGTGATGATCGCCACGAACAGCATGAGCCCGGTATCGGGACGCAATGGCATCTGGCGCAACAACCCGGCGAACATCAGCCCGATCCAGGCGAGGGAACCGATATACATCGCGATCGCCAGCACCAGCTGGATGCGGCTCACCGGCAGCAGCCCGCGCAGGCCGAGCAGGCGCAGGTACTGCATGTTGCCCTGGCACCAGCGCAGGTCACGGCGGATGAATTCAGGCAGGGCCGGCGGGTTCTCTTCCCAGCTGCCGTCCTCGACCGGCAACACGCGTACCTCGTACCCGGCGCGACGCATCAGCACCGCCTCGACCTGGTCGTGGCTCAGGACATGGCCGCCGAGCGGAGGGCTGCCGGGCAGCACCGGCAACTGGCAATGGTCGGTAAACGGCGCCACGCGCAGGATCGCGTTGTGACCCCAATAGGGCCCGCAGTCGCCTTGCCATGCGGCAGAGCCGAGCGTGTACGAGCGCATGCCCATGCGCATGCCGAACTGGAACACGCGCGCGAACGGACTCGCGCTCGGCAGCCCGGTGACCAGCGTCTGCACGATCCCCAGGTGCGGACGTGCCTGCATGATGCGCACCAGGCGCAGCATCGACTGCGCGGTCATCACGCTGTCGGCATCGAGCACGATCGCAAACGGGTGTGCGCTGCCCCAGCGCTCGCAGAAATCGCGGATGTTGCCGGCCTTGAAGCCGGTGCTCTGCTCGCGCTGGCGCCAGGTGACCGGCGTCGATGCGCCGAAGCGGGCTGAGAGCGCCGCCGCGACCTCGGCTTCGGCCGCAGCGATCGCCGGTTCGTCGGTGTCGCTCAGCAGGTACAGGTGGAAGGCATCGGCATGGCCGGTCGCCACCAGCCCCTGCAGCATCCATTCGAGGTTGCGCTGCAGCCGGCGCGTATCCTCGTTGCGGACGCAGACCAGCAGCGCGGTCGTCGACTCGAGCGGGCTGTCGTCGGGGATATCGCAGAGGTCAGGCGCCACTGCACGGGCCGGATCGCGGCTGAACGTCATCACCATGAAGCCGATCACGGCATTCCAGAAGCCGATGGTCGTCCAGGGCAGGGTCAGCGCGAACAGCACGAGCATCAGCAGCCCAAGCGGATCAACGCCGCCCTCGAACAGGGTGAGTGCCATCAGCCAGAGCAGTGCGCCCGAGGTGGACAGCACGAGCGCGGCGAAACCGACACGGCGTGCGCCCATCGGCCGGGCGCTCGATGCAGGCTCCGGGGAGCCGGCAGGCGGCACGGCGTCGGTCGCGCCGGGTGCCCTTGGCAGCAGATGCGCGGTCCGTGCTTCGGGCACGGCATGGGTTGCGCTCGAGGAATCCATCCGGTACCTAGGTCATCCGTTTCAGAAGGCCGTCGCGGCGAATGAACGTGTGATACACGACGCCGGCCAGGTGTCCCGAGATCAGCAGGACGATCACGATGGCCCCGAGCCAATGGAACAGCGAAAGCCACTGGGCAAGCGCCTCGTTCTTGTCGATCGGGGAAGGAAGCGGCAATACGCCGAACAACGACAGCGGAAAGCCCCATGCGTTGGTTGCCAGGAAGCCGATGACGGGCATCAGCAACAGCAGGGCATAGAGCGAGATGTGGGTCAGATGGGCCGCCGTGCGGACCAGCGGCGGCGTGTCCGCCGGCAATGGCGGCGGCGGATGGCGCCACCGGTACACGATGCGTGCCAGCACCATCAGGAACACGGTCACACCCAGGCTCTCATGCACATTGTACAAGCGCATCTTAAAGGCCTGGTCGGCCGGTTCGAAATACGAGAGCCACACCCCGGCCGTGATGATCACCAGCATCAATACGGCGGTCGCCCAGTGCAGCCAGCGGGCAGGTGGCAGGTAACGCAGAGAAGGCAGGATGGCATCTCCGGACGGACAGCGGCGACAGTGAAAGGATCACGCTTCGCGTGACCTGCAGGGTGCAGGACTCGGGCGGCAGGATGCTACTACGTCAGGTACACGGAAAGGGAGGCCATCGCTGTGTTTGCATGTCTGTCGCTGTCAGGCAGACGCCAGAGATGGCC
>JBILGF010000361.1:0-3757 GCA_044351195.1 Burkholderiales bacterium | reverse complement strand
AAGTTCCAGTAGTCGGCGCCGTTGGCAAGCCCGAGCAGCGAGGGCAGCCATGGCCCGACCGCGGCCGACAGCTTCACGTAGTCGATCATGGCGGCGACGCCGAGCACCGCGCCGATATAGAAGAAGCCGGACAGCTTCACGCGGTCGTTCATCGCGTGCACGTCGATGATGCCCACCCGTGGCAGCAGGCAGGCCAGGCCCGCGCCCAGGCCGATCCAGCCGGGGCGGATGTGGTGCAGGAAATCGGTCGCCCAGAGTGCGAGTGCACTGGCCAGGATCAGCGCCATGCGCCACTCGGCCGCGGACATCGGCGGCAGCGCAGGGGTATCGGCCGGCGGCCGGACGGTGTCCCGGAACAGCCATTCGACGAGCAGGACGGTCAGTACCGCCTTGGCGAATCCCTGGACGGGGAAGTGCAGCTTCAGGTACTCGAGATAGAGGATCTGAACGCCGTACATCGACTCGGCGGAGCCGGCGAGCACCAGGTTCGGGATGTTCGCCGGGAGGATGGCTGCCCCGACCTGGAAGCTGCCGATCAGCATCACCAGCATGATGCCGGTGAAGCCGCGGCTGCCCGGGGCCAGCCCGAGCCGGTCGCAGAAGGCGATCAGGATCGGCACCATCAGCAGGATGCGGCCGACGGTGGCTGGCATCACGAAGCAGAGCACCGTGGTGACCAGCATCGTGCCCACCAGCGCCCGCCGATAGCTGCCGCTGAACGCACCCAGCAGGTGCGAGGCCAGCCGAATGCCCAGGCCAGAGGCGCGTACTGCCTCGGCAATGATCAGACCGCCGAACACCAGCCAGAGGGTGCTGGTGGTGAAGCCGGAAAACACGACCTCGCCGGGTACCACCGCCGTGATGGCGGCGAGGAACAGGAAGGCCAGTGCCACGAGGTACTCGGGCACGGCTGCGGTCGCCCACAGGCCGATCGCGAATACCGCGAGGGCGAGGACCTTCAAGGTGGTCGCCTGGGCCGGATCGGCAACCGGCCAGAGGAACAGCGTCGCCGCACCTGCCAGCACCAGCAGTGCAAGCGCCTGGGAAACTCGATGCATCCTGTACCGATCCGGGAGTCCGTCGTCGCGCGCGCACCGGTACGGTTGCACCAGTGCCAGCGCCCGCGCAGGCTACCGCAGCGGACGGGGGCACTGCAACCTCGCAAGGGACGGCGCGGCTATAATCCGGCTCCCTTTCCGTGGCACGCGATCGCGCCGAGGAGCCAATGAGCCAAGCCCCCCTCCTGACCGGTGTCCTTGCACCGGTGATCACCCCCTTCAAGCCCGACCTGTCGCCCGATGTCGAGCGCTATGTGCGTCATTGCAAGTGGCTGCTTTCCAACGGCTGCAGCGGGCTGGCGATCTTCGGCACCAACAGCGAAGCCAACTCGCTGTCGATGGACGAGCGGCGGATGCTGCTCGAGGCACTGCTCGAAGCGGGCGTTCCGGCCTCGAAGCTGATGCCCGGTACCGGCTGCTGCGCGCTGACCGACTCGGTGGCACTGACCCGTTTCGCCGTCGAGCACGGCGTGGCCAGTGCACTGATGCTGCCGCCGTTCTTCTACAAGGGGGTGAGCGACGAAGGCCTCTACCGCAACTTCGCCGAGATCGCCCAGCGCGTGGGCGACAGTCGCCTGAAGATCTACCTGTACCACATCCCCCCCATGACCGGCGTGCCGTTCTCGCTCGGGCTGGTCGAGCGCCTGCTCAAGGACTACCCGGGTACCGTGGTCGGCATGAAGGACAGCGGTGGCGACTGGGGCAACATGGAAGCGATGCTCAAGGCCTTCCCCGGTTTCCAGTTCTTCCCCGGCAGCGAAGAGTTCCTGCTCGCCGGCATGCGGCTGGGGGCGGTGGGTACGATCACCGCCACGGCCAACATCGCACCCGCAGCGATCGACCAGTTGTTTCGCAACTGGCAGGCGCCGAACGCCGAGGCAATGCAGGCAGCCATCACGGACTTCCGTCGCGCGATCACCCAGTTCCCGCAGATCCCGGCGCTCAAGCACACGACTTCCCTCTACACCGGCCATGCGCAGTGGGCCGTGACGCGCCCACCGCTGGTACAGCTGGGCGAAGCGCAGGGCCAGGCGCTGGCTGCGGAACTGCAGCGTCGCGGCTTCGACATGCCCGGCGCTGGCGGCTGATCGGCAACACGCACGCGGCTCGCCACCCACCGGATACCGCACACCCCACCACTCACGACCACGCAGGAACACACCATGGCTCAACTGACACTGCAGCAGGCAAGCATCATCGTCGACAAGGCGATCGAGAAGGCACGCGAGATGAAGTTCGCGGCACTGGGCGTGATCGTGCTCGATGCGGCAGGCCACACGGTCGCCTACAAGCGCGAAGACGGCGCAACGATGTTCCGTGAGGACATCGCTCGCGGCAAGGCCTGGGGCGCGGTCGCCATGGGCTGCTCCAGCCGCGCGCTGGCCAAGCGCGCGCAGGGCAACCCCAACTTCATGATCACCCTCGCGGCGACGGCCAACGGCAAGTTCCTGCCGCAGATGGGCGGCGTCCTGATCAAGGATGCCGCCGGCAACATCCTGGGCGCCGCAGGGGCCAGCGGCGCCAGTGGCGACCAGGACGAAGCCTGCTGCGTGTTCGGCATCGAGCAGGCGGGTCTGGTCGCCGACGCGTCCGAGTAATCGGGGCTGCAGTACGCCGGCCAGGGCGTTCGACACCCTGCAGCCGGCGGGCCGACCGCAAGGTCGATCCGCCGGCTGGCCTGGCCGTCAGTCTGCGCGGATGTTCGCCTCGCGGGCGATGCGGGCGAAGCGCTCGAGATCGACTGCGATGCGCGCGCGGAATTCTTCCGGCGTGTTGCCGATCGGTACCGACCCGTCCGCCAGCAGGCGCTCCTGGACATCGGGCGCCTTCAGCGCGGTGGTGTACTCGGCGTGCATGCGAGTGACCAGCGCCTTCGGGGCCTTGGCCGGCAGCATCAGACCGAACCAGGTACCGATATCGAAGCCCGGAAAGCCGCTTTCGGCCACGGTCGGCAGATCCGGCAGGACGGCCGAGCGCTTCGACGTGGTCATCGCGATCGGCCGCAGCTTGCCCGCCTTGATCTGGCCCATCGCCGCGTTGATCGGCGAGGAGAACAGTTGCGCTTCACCCGAGATGACCGCTGCAAGCGCGGGGCCTGCACCCTTGTAGGGCAGGTGCGTGGTGCGGATGCCGGCAGCACGGTCGAGCATCTCGCCCGAGAAGTGGCTGCCGGCACCGATACCCGAGGACGCGTAGTTCAGTGACCGCGCCTTCGCCAGCGCGATCAGTTCCTTGAGGTTGTTCGCCGGCACGGTCGGGTTCACCACCAGCACGTGCGGTACTTCGGCAATGAGGGACACCGGCGTCAGATCGACCAGCGTGCGATAGGGCATCTTCGCGTAGATGGCCGGTGCGATCACCGAGCTCGTGGACTGGGTGAGGATCGACGTGTAACCGTCAGGTACCGAGCGCGCCGTGATGTCCATCGCGATCGTGCCCGCTGCGCCCGGACGGTTGTCGATCACCACCGGCTGTCCGAAGCGTTCGGTCAGGCGCGGGGTCATGATGCGCGCCAGCGTATCGGCACCGCCACCCGGCGATGCCGGGATGATCAGGCGCAACGGCCGCACCGGCCAGGCATCCGCCTTCTGGGCGAATGCCGGCGGCATGGCGGCCAGACCGGCCGCGGCGAGGGAAAGCATCAGGGCGCCGCGCACGGGCTGCGCGCGAGCGGTGAAGGCAAGACATTTCATCCGGAA
>JBILGF010000036.1:0-12122 GCA_044351195.1 Burkholderiales bacterium | reverse complement strand
CACGTCGCGGTTGAAGTGCGGTACCTTCGCCGCGCCGAGCACTTCCAGGTGCTCGCGTGCCGCGTCCCAGCGCGCGACCAGGCCGCGGGTCTCCAGGGGCACCGAGGAATGCCGATGGCAACTGAAGCGCTCCCGGCGGGTGTAGGTTGCCCGCGCGAACGCCGCATCGGCGTCGCCACGCCGGCTCTGCCAGCGTTCGGCGACGTTGCGGCCGGTATGCGGGTGCACGAGCACCGCGCCGGAGCGCGCGGCGTCGAAGCCGACCACCGGCGGTGTCGGTTCGATCTGCGGCAGCACGAGTTCGGCGGCGTCCTCGGCCAGGGCGCGCGAGCGCGCCACCACCACGGCCAGCGGCTCGCCGACGTAACACACGCGCGTACTCGCGATCACCGGCTGCAGGTAGTCGTGCAGCCCGGGCAGGATGCCGCCGCGCAGCGGTATCGGCAGGCGGCAGTGTGCGAAGTCGCGGGCATCGAGCACGGCGACCACCCCGGGTGCTGCGCGCGCCGGTGACGCGTCGATCGCCAGGATGCGTCCGGCCGCAACCGGGCTGCGTACCACCACCGCGTGGTGCAGGCCGTCGCACTTGAAATCGTCGACGAAGCGGCCGCGCCCGGTGAGCAGCCGGGCATCCTCGCGCCTGGGCAGGGATTGCCCGATGAGCCCGCGCATCGAGACGCCGCCCCCTGTGCTCAGCGCTTCGCGGCGCGCCTGCGCGGGGCCGGGCTGCGGGCGACCGCAGCGTCCGGGCCTGCGCCCACGCCGTTGCGAAACGCGCTGGATTTCTTCAGCAGGTAGGTCGCGGAGCCGGCGATGTCACGCTCGATGGCCGCCCGTGTGGCGCGTGCATTGCCCTTGCGCAGGCCATCGATGACGGCCTGGTGGCCGGTCGCATCCCAGGGCGTTGCCGGCGCGGTCAGGGAGAAATACATGAACGGCCCGGCGCGCAGCCACAGCGATTCGATCAGGCTCGGCAGGATCTCGGAGGCAGACGCGGAGTAGAGCGTGAAATGGAATGCCTGGTTCAGGCGCAGGCAGCCGAGGATGTCGCGGCTTGCGATCGACCGGTGCAGCCGGGCGTTGATCTTCTCGAGTTCCGCGATCAGCTTCGGCGTGGCGTTGCGGCAGGCCATCTCGGCTGCCATGCCCTCGAGCGCCTTGCGCACCCGGGTGAGTTCCTGGAACCGGGCCTCGGTCATGCGTGCCACGGCGACCGAGCCGTTCGGCTGGGTCTCGAGCACGCCGGAGGCGATCATCTGGCCGAGCACCCCCCGCACCGGCATCGGGCTGGTGCCGAGCTTGGTCGCGAGCTGGCGAAGCGACAGTGTCTGGCCGGGCACGAACTGCCCGGTCATCAATGCGATGCGGAGCAGCCGCGCCACCTGCAGCTGAAGTTCGCCCCGCTGCCGGCCGGCGTCGGTGCCGGTACGCGACCGGGCGCTGGTGCGGGACTTGCCTGCGGTGCCGGCGACGCCATTCAGGCCCCGTATCGACGGGAAGTCGGTGGATTCGCGCACCGCACGGGTCAAGGCTTCCATGCATTCAGTGTGCGCAGCGGCCAACCCCGTGTCAAGGAGGATGCCGGGGAGGATGCCGGAGAAACAGGGAGGGTCGCGGTCGGTTCGCGGGGCTGGGTTGCGGCGCTGTCGTGATGCTGTCACGGCACGGTCGCAGCGCACGGTCGCAGCGCTGTCGCAAGCGCTGTCGCAGCGCTTGACCGGCTCGCCTGCCGTGATCACACTTCGAGCGGGCCGCTGCGGGCGACCGGAGGCTGAACGATGAGGGCAGGCGCATGAGGAACAACGGTGCGGGCACGGCGCCGCAGGCCGTCGCGGTGGCAGGCGGCGGGGTCGCGGCCGACTGGACGCGGTGCGTGATCGCGGTCGTCGGCGGCGACCGGCGCGAACAGGAGATCGCGCGGCTGGCTGCGGCAACCGGCGCACAGGTGCGTGCGTTCGGGTTCCCCTGGCCGGAGGGCGGCATCGAAGGGGTCACGCTCGCCCCGAGCGCGGCCCAGGCCCTGGCCGGTGCCCGCATCGCCCTGTTCCCGATCCCGGGCATCGCGCCGACCGGCGCCCTGTTTGCGCCGGCAAGTGCCGAACCGATCATCCCCGACCGCACGATGCTCGCGGCGATGAGCAGTCCGGCGCACATCATCCTGGGCTGGGCCGACCCGAAACTGCAGGCGCATTGCGATGCGCTCGGCATCACGCTGCACGAGTACGAGTGGGACCAGGACCTGATGCTGCTGCGCGGCCCGGCGATCATCGAGGGCCTGCTGAAGGTGGTGATCGAGAACACCTCGATCACCATCCACAAGGCGAACGTGGCGGTGGTCGGCCAGGGGTCGATCGGGTTCCTGCTCGCCCGCTACATGGTCGCGCTGGGCGCGGTCACCCATGTCGCTGCGCGCAACCCGGTGCAGCGTGCGGCGGCCTATGCCGCCGGTGCGCAGGTCCACCTGCTCGAGGACCTGCCGTCGCTGGCGCCTGGCCTCGACATGGTGTTCTCGACCGTGCCCTCGCGCGTGGTCGGGCGCGAGGTGCTCGAGCGGCTGCCCGGGCATGCGTTCGTCGCGGACCTCGCCGCGCCACCGGGCGGGGTCGACTTCGAGGCTGCCCGCGATCTCGGACTGAAGGTCGTCTGGGCGCGCGGCCTCGGCAGCAGGGCACCCGTCACGGTAGGCGCCAGCCAGTGGTCGGGCGTGCGCCCGCGCATCGAGAAGGTGCTGCGTGGCGACAACTGAATGCAGCCAGGGCCGCGCCAGCGGCCGACAACACCCGAAGGAGCTTCCATGCCAGTCGTCACCGTACAGATGTGGACAGGGCGCAGCACCGAGCAGAAGCGCAGGCTCGTGGCCGCGATCACCGATGCGATGGTCGTGCATGCCGGATGCAAGCCCGACCACCTGCACGTGATCATCCAGGACGTGCCCAAGGACAGCTGGGGCCGGGCGGGACGCCTGGGCACGGAGAACGAACCGGACACGCACTGATGACCACCGACCAGGCCCCGCACGCGACCGGCTTCGCCCATCTGCTGATGCAGGTGGGCGACATCGAGGCATCGACACGCTTCTATGTCGACCTGCTCGGCTTCAGCATCCGTCCGGCCAGGCCGCTGGCGGACGGACGGCCGTTCGTGCCTTTCCAGCAGGGCCTCGCCTTGACCACGGGTGGTCCCGGCCGGCCGTTGCAGATCGACCACATGGCATTCACGGTACGCGACGTGGAAGGGCTCGCAACCCGGCTGCGCGCGGCTGGCGTGCACTTCTTCCAGGACGTGCACGACGGCATCTACGGCCGCACGATCTACGTCGCAGACCCCGACGGCACGAAGGTGGAGCTGTACGAGCCGCCGCGCTGAGGCGGCTGCATCATGGCCGTGCGTGCCTTCCGGGCGCACGGCGGCGCTGGCAGCGCCTGGCGGTTCACGTCTTCAGCAGCGCGTTCGGGATCGCCCGTGGATCACGCACCTTCCAGGCGCCGTTTTCGACCTGCGCCAGGAACTCGGCGACGAACTGGTTGAACAGTGCCGGTTCTTCCAGGTTCACTGCGTGGCCGGTCTTGGGCAGCACGACCAGCCCGCAGGCCGGCAGCGTGCGCTTGAGGAAGAGACCCGGCTGGATGCAGTGGTCGTCTTCGTCGCCGACCACCAGCAGGGTAGGCACCTGCATGTTGCGCAGGCCGTCCTCGAGGTCGTAGATCGACGGACGTCGCGCCTGCACCCCGCGCATCGTGGCTGCTGCGCCGATCTTCGAGTGCTGCTTGAGCCGCTCGATGAACGCCCGCCAGCCGCGCGGATCCTTGTTCTGGAACTGCACCCGCGCGGCGGCTTCACCGTAGATCTCGGCGAACTTCTCGGGGCCGAGCGTCTCGAAGCGCCCGGCGGCCGTCTCTGCCTGGCTGCGCATCTCGCTCTCGAAGGCCTTGTCGCTGCCGTAGCCCGCCGCTGCGGCGGTCAGCGACAGCGCACGCGAGGCGTGGTTCAGCCCGAAATGCAGGGTGGCATACCCGCCCATCGAAATGCCCACGACATGCGCCTTTGCGAGGCCGAGGTGGTCCATCACCGCCGCGATGTCGTCGCAGGCCTGGCGCTGCGAATAGCGTTCGACGTCGGTCGGGATATCCGACGGGGGATAGCCACGCGCGGCGAACACGATGCAGCGGTAGCGGCGCGAGAAGAAGCCAACCTGCTGTTCCCAGCTGCGGTAGTTGTCGCCGAACTCGTGCACGAACACGATCGGCGTGCCCGACCCGGCTTCCTCGTAGTACAGCTTGACGCCGTCGGCGGCGGTCGCGCAGGGCATGGCGGCTCCTCGGTGGTTTCGGTGGTTTCGGTGGTTCCGGACGCCGCGTGGCTCAGCCGCGCAGGGTGGTCAAGAGGAGCGCGATCGCCAGGGCGACCGCGGCACCCACCCCCCAGACCCATTTCGGGACGGCCCCGATCGGATCCTGGCTGGCTGGCGGCAATGCCGGTGCCGGAACGGACTGCGGTTCGAGCGTGACGGTGGTCTCCGCCGGGGTGGTCGCCGGGTCTGCTGCCGGGTCTGCCGCCGGCAGGACTTCGTCGCCGCTGGTGGCCCCCGCCGTCGGCACCACGTTCTTCTCGAATGCGTCGAAGAACTCCTGCGCGAGCTTGGTCGCCGTGCCCTCGATCAGCCGCGACCCGACCTGTGCCAGCTTGCCGCCCACCTGCGCATCGGCGAGGTAGTTCAGTTGCGTGCCGCCTTCGACCTCGGTCAGCGTGACCGTCGCCTTCATCTTGCCGAAGCCGGCCACGCCGCCCTGGCCTTCGCCGACGATGGTGTACTGCTCGGGTGGCATCAGGTCGACCAGCTTGACGTTGCCCTTGAACTTCGCCTTCACCGGGCCGACCTTCAGCGTCAGTGTCGCGTTGAGCTCGGTGTCGGAAACCTTCTCGATCGTCTCGCAGCCGGGGATGGACCGCTGCAGCACGCCCGGGTCGTTCAGCGCCGCCCAGACTACCGGGCGCCGCGCCGGGATGATTCGTTCGCCTTTGATTTCCATCGTTCGTGGTTCGCCAGTAGGGGTGGGTCGGTCGTTGCAGCGGGGCCGCGTGCGCGACGGTTCAGAAGCGGAACAGTCGACGCGCATTGCCTTCCGCGATCAGGTCGATCTCGCGGGCGCCGATGCCGGACGCCCGCAGCGTCGCCATCGGGTCATGGTCGGCAGGCGGGAAGGAATCGTCGCTGCCCAGCACCACGCGATCTGCACCGACGCGCTCGACAAGGTAGCGCAGCGCCGCCGGTTCATGGAGGATCGTGTCGTAGCTCAGCCGCGTCAAGTATGACGAGGGTGCCATGGCGGCGACGTCGTGCTGCTGCGCGCGGTCCATGCGGCCGTGCATGCAGTCGAAGCGGCCGATCAGCCAGGGTACGGCGCCGCCGCCGTGGGACAGGATCAGCTCAAGTTTCGGGAAGCGATCGAGCACGCCGGAGCCGATCAGCGAGCCCACGCACAACGTGGTGTCGAACGTGTACTGCACGATCTGGTTGAGCGCATGGCGGGCGGTGCGCGGGTTGGGCACCGGGGCGGCCGGATGGATGAACACCGGGACACCCAGCGCCTGCGCGCTTTCCCAGTACGCATCGAGGTCGAGGTCGCCCAGATTCGTGCCTTCGATGTTCGCCGCGACCACGCCGCCGATCGCGCCGTCTTCGCGTACCGCGCGCTGCAGTTCACGCGCGGCGCATTGCGCATCGGGCAGGGCGCCCGAGGCCAGCCACGAGAAGCGGTCGGGGTTGCGTGCACACATGCGCGCCAGTGCATCGTTCAGCAGGCGGTGCCAGCGGGTGCGCTGCGGCTGCGGCAGTGCGTAGGCGAAGATGTCCGTCCAGATCGACAGCACCTGGCGGTCGATGCCGGTGCGGTCCATGCTGGCCAGCCGGTCGCCGACCGGCTCGACCAGCTTTGCGAAAAACGGGCGGACCTGCAGCCCGTGGTCGAAGCGCAGGCATTGACAGCCGGGCGAGGCTTCGACCACCGACACGCCGTAATCGGCGGCGCGCATGGACAGGGGCTCGAGGATCTCGAGCGGTACATGGTGGGCGTGGACGTCGATCGGCATGGCGGGATTATCGCAGGGTCTGTGCTGGCGCCGCCGCCCGGGCCTCACGCAGCGCGCGTGCGATGCGTTCCGGCGACAGCGGGAGCTCGGTGAGTGTCACGCCCAGGCCCGCCAGCGCAGCGGCCACCGCGTTGCCCAGCGCGGCTGCGGTGGCGACGATCCCGCCTTCGCCCGCACCCTTCACGCCCAGCGGATTGAGCTTCGAGCGATGGGCCTCGAGGGTGATCACTTCGATGTTCGGGTAGCAGCTGGCCGTGGCGACCCGGTAGTCGGCGAGGGTGCCGGTGAGCAGCTGCCCGCTGTCGTCGTACACGAGTTCGTCGAGAAAGGTCGCGCTGATGCCCTGCACGGCCGCACCGACCGCCTGGCCATGCACCAGCGTCGGGTTGACCGCGCGGCCGATATCCTCGACCGCCAGGAAACGCAGCACCTCGACCTCACCGGTCTCGGGATCGACGGCCACCTGTGCGACATGGGTGCCGTAGGTATAGGTGCGCTTCCTGACCTCGAACAGCGCGACCGCCTCGATCGCCTGCGCCGCGTCGGCATCACCGCCATCGGCCAGCGCGGCGATGCCGGCGAGCGTGTCCGGCTGCAGTACCACGGGCAGGCCGTCCGGCGCTTCGCAGCGGCGCAGGAAGCGGCCGGCGCGATAGTCGACCATCGACGGCTCCAGCCCGTGGCGCCGGGCCAACCAGGCGCGAGCCTGCGCGAGCAGTCTTTCGCCGGCCAGGTGCAGGGCGCTGCCGCCCACCACCACGGCGCGGCTGTGGTAGGTGCCGTAGCCGGAGTCGACGAAGGTGGTCGAGCCGTGGTGCAGCGTGAAGGCCTCTGCCGGCAGTTCGAGCACGTCGGCGACGATCTGCGCCATCACGGTTTCATGACCCTGGCCGGAAGCGGAGCAGGCGGTGAACAGGTCGATGCCGCCGTCGGCGCGGGCGCGGATGCGTCCAGTCTCGGAAGGCCCGGCGCCGCTCGATTCGACGAAGCAGGCGAGCCCCGCGCCGAGCAGCCGCCCGCCGGCCATGCTGCCGTTGGCGCGCGCCAGGTCTGCGTAACCGGCCTCGGCCAGCGCGCGTTCAAGGGCCATCGGGTAGTCGCCGGTATCGAACTCGATGGCCGGTTCGTACGGGCAGAGCTGGCCGTTCGGGAACGGCATCTCGTCCGGGCCGATCAGGTTGATCCGGCGCAGGGTGGCCGGATCGATGCCCAGGTCGGCGGCAGCCAGGTCGATCAGCCGTTCCCGGAAGAAGTTGGCCTCGTAGCGGCCGGGGCCGCGGTAGGTGCCTGCCGGGGTCTTGTTGGTGATCAGCGCCAGCACTTCGAACTCGCAGTCGGGCATCCGGTACGGACCGGGCAGGAACTGCGCGGCCTTCGCCGGCGCCACCCCGCCGTTGGTGCGCACATAGGCACCCAGGTCGCCCAGCACGCGCCCGCGCAGCCCGATGAAGCGACCATCGGCCTCGCACGCGATCTCGAGCGTGCATTCGACCTCGCGCGAATGGTTGGTGGCCAGCAGGTGCTCGCGACGATCCTCGATCCACTTCACCGGCCGCGCCAGCGCGAGTGCCGCGAACGGCACCAGGAAGTCCTCGGGGTAGAGTTCTCCGCGCACGCCGAAGCTGCCCCCGACGTCGAGCTCGAGCAGCTCGATCGCCGACTCATCCATGCCGAACACGCGTGCCAGCCAGCGCCGGTTGAAGAACGTCACCTTGGCTGCGCCCCAGATACGCAGGCGCCCGGTGCCGGCGTCGAACTCCGCGAGCAGCCCGCGCGTTTCCATCGGAAGGGCGGTCTGTCGATGGCAGCGGAATGTCTCCCGGCGGGTGTAGGGCGCCCGGGCGAAGCCGCCGGCAGGATCGCCGCGCGATACGACATAGCGTGCCGCGACATTGCTGCCGGTGTTGGGGTGGACCAGTGCGGCACCGGCCTCGGCCTGGTGGACATCGGTTACCGCGAGCTCGGTGTCGTACTCGACATCGACCCCCTCGAGCGCGTCCTCGGCGATGTACCGGTCGTCGGCCACGATCAGCGCGACCGGTTCGCCGACATGGCGCACCCGGTCGCGCGCCAGCGGGTACTGCAGGTACCGGTCGAAACCCTCGAGCGGCGCCAGCCGCACCGGGATCGGCTGCGCGATCGCCGCGATGTCCGGCCAGGTGTAGACCGCGACCACGCCGGGCAGCGCACGCGCGCGCGACGCATCGATGCTCAGGATGCGCGCGCTTGCATGAGGACTGCGCACCACGACCGCATGCAACTGGCCCGGGCGCTTCAGGTCATCGACGAAGGTTGCGCGTCCGGTGAGGAAACGCGCGTCCTCGAGGCGCGGCAACGCGCGCCCGACCCAGGGTTGACCGGCCGTGGCGGCGGCGTCCCGGCCCGCGCCGCTGCCAGGCGGATCGCGTCGCGGATCGATCGCGGGTGGAGGCGCCTTCACTTGCCTGCACCGGCCCGCAGCCGCTGCGACGCATCGAGGATCGCCTCGACGATCGGGACGTAGCCGGTGCACCGGCACAGGTTGCCGGAGATCGCGTGGCGGACTTCGTCCGGCGTGGGCTGGGGTGTTTCTTCCAGCAGCGCGAAGGCGGTGGTGAGCAGGCCGGGGGTGCAGAATCCGCATTGCAGCGCATGGTGCTCATGGAATGCCTGCTGCAGTACCGAAAGGGTGGCTTCGCCACGGCGAACCGCCTCGCCGTTGACCGGGCAGCGTTCGGCCAGCCCCTCGACGGTGACCACCGAAGCGCCGTCGGCCTGCACTGCGTACATCAGGCAGCCGCGCACCGAGCGTCCGTCGACCAGCACGGTACAGGCGCCGCAGACACCATGCTCGCAGCCCAGATGGGTGCCAGTCAGGTCGAGCGATTCGCGCAGGAAATCGGCCAGCGTCATCCTGGGCTCGACATCGCCCTCGACCGGGTTGCCGTTCACCGACAGGTGGATCAGGTGCTTCACAGGGCGGCTCCGTGTGCCTGCTGCGCGCGTGCAGATGGCGGGTCTGTCAGTGCCTTTTCGAGGCTGCGTCGTACCAGCACGCACGCGAGTTCACGCCGGTACTGTGCGCTGGCCTGGTGGTCCGATCTCGGATCGAGGCCCGCCGTGGCCAGTGCCGACACATCGGCGGCGATCGCCGGCAGGGCGGGCTGCCCGAGCAGCGCCGCTTCCACGGCGCGCGCGCGCACCGGGGTATCGGCCGCGCCGAACAGGACCACGCGTGCACCGGCCACGTGTCCGGCGGCATCGACGTCGATGTTCAGTGCCACGCCCATCATCGCGTAGTCGCCATGCCGGCGCGCAATCTCGGCGAAGCCATGGCGGCGCCCGGCCGGACACGCCGGGAAGCGTGCCGCGACGAGAATCTCGTCGGCGGCGAGTTCGGTGGTGAAGATGCCCTTGAAGAAGGCCTCTGCGGCCACCTCGCGCACACCCGCGGGACCTTGCAGGAGCAGCGTCGCGTCGCAGGCAACCGCCACGGCGGGCAATTCCGCGGATGGATCGGCGTGCGACAGGCTGCCGCCAAGGGTGCCGCGGTTGCGGATCTGGACATGCGCGACCCAGGGCATGGCTGCATGGATGAGCGGTTGTGCCCGCGCCAGTTGCGGCGAAAGTTCGAGCGTGCGGCTGCGTACCATCGCGCCGGCGAGGACCGACCCGTCCTCGGCGACCGACAGCGCGTCCAGCCCGTCCACCCGGTTCAGGTCGATCAGCAATGCCGGGCTTGCCAGCCGCAGGGCCAGCACGGGTGCGAGGCTCTGGCCGCCGGCGAGCAGTCTTGCTTCATCGCCATTCCGGGACAGGGCGGCGATCGCCTCGTCGAGGCTGCGCGGGGCAAGATAGTCGAAGGCGGCGGCTTTCATCGCGGCTGCGCCCTGCCGCCTGGAAAGACGAGTTGCGCGCTGATGTCATCGGCGGCCCGGCGTGTCAGTGCGATGATCCGCGAGCGCCGTCGCTCGGTCAGGCGGAACGCCGGGCCCGCCACCGAGAGGGCGGCCACCAGCCGGGTACCCTCGATCACCGGCGCCGCCGCAGCCCAGATGTCCGGCGTGATCTCTTCAGCGCTCTCCGACCATCCCTGGCGCGCGATGGTCGCCAGCTCGTCGGCGAACGCACCGGTGCGACGGCGCAGCTGGGGGTCGATCCGGCGTGCACGGGCGAGGTACTCGGTGCGCTCGCCTTCGCCCATGCTGGCCAGCAGCAGCTTGGGCGAGGCGCCGCGATGCAGCGGGAAGGCGGTGCCGACATCGAACGACAGGCGTACGCGCTGGACCGACTCGACGCGCTCGATGCAGATCGCGGCATCGCCCACGCGCCGCACCAGGATGACCGTCTCGCCGGAGGCATCGCGCAGCTTCTCCATCGCCGGCAGCGCCACGTCGATGAAGCTGAAGGCGGCACGCGAGGCGCGCGCCAGTTCGACCATGCTCGGGGACAGGTGATAGCCGCCATGTCCATCGTCGGTGACCAGGCCGACCTCGCGCAGCAGCGCGATGTACCGGTAGGCGGTCGACAGCGGAACCTTCACATGCCGGGCGATGGCATCGACGGTGGCGATCGGACGGTCGGGCGTGAACGAGGTCAGCACCTGAAGGACCTTGCGCGAGCTGGCCGTGCCGCGGATGCGCCGGGCCGGTGCCAGCGGCAGCAGCTCCCTGGGCCGCTCGGTGGCGCCGCGTGCCGCGGCTGCTCGTGGCGGAAGGATGTTTTTCCGGCTGGCCATTGCTTCGTCTTTGCGTTCGGTTATTCTTAACCCGCAGTATAGCCGTGTCTTCGGGTGAGACCGCTGCGGGCCGGCAGCCCGGCCGGCGAACCCCTACAGGAGATCTCGATGGACCTGCAACTTTCCGGCAAGAAGGCGTTGATCACGGGTGCCAGCATGGGCATCGGCAAGGCGATCGCACTCGCGCTGGCCAGGGAAGGCTGCGATGTCGCGCTCTGTGCGCGAGACAAGCCGAGGCTGGATGCAGCCGCCGACGACATCCGTGCGGCGACCGGCCGCACGGTGTTCACGATTTCGGCCGACCTCACGCGTGCGCCAGACGCCGAGGCTTTCGTGCGTGAATCGCACCGCGCGCTCGGGCGTATCGACATCCTGGTGAACAATGCGGGATCCGCCCCAGGGGGCGTGATCGAGACCCTGAGCGAGGCCGACTGGGACCAGGCCCTGCAGTTGAAGTTCATGGGCTACATCCGGTGCCTGCGATATGCACTGCCGATCATGGTGGCGCAGGGCGGGGGGCGCGTGGTGAACCTGATCGGCAACGACGGCATCAAGGAATCCTACTGGGAGATCGCTCCCGGGGCGGCGAACGCCGCCGGCCAGAACATGAACAAGGCGCTGGCCGGGCAGTACGGGCGGCACAACATCAGCTTCGTCGCGGTCAATCCGGGCCCGGTGCGCACCGAGCGCTGGGACGGCCTGGTCAGGGCGATGGCGCGCGACATGAAGCTCACCTACGAGCAGGCCGACCAGCTCGCCCCGCGCAGCATTCCGCTCGGGCGCATCGCCGAGGTCGACGAGGTGGCGAACCTGTGTACCTACCTGGCGTCGCCGCTGGCCTTCTTCGTCAACGGCACCATGATCGAGATCGATGGCGGGCAGCAGAAGCCGCTGATGGATCAGTTGCGCGACCGCTAGCGGATACCCCCGGTGCAGCCGGCCGGTACGATCCGCAGCGCCATCGCTGCGCTGCTGCAGCGGGTGGGCCGCGAGGACCGGGCGGTCGGGGCGCTCAGCGACCGGCTCGATGTGTCCGCGCTGGCGGCAGCCGAGCGCATCGATGCGCTTGCGCCCGACGCGCGACTGGCGTTGCCGCTGGCCGGCATGCCGGTGGTCGTGAAGGACCTGATCGACACGCCCCCGGCGACCTGCCGCGGCGGCCTCGATCTGTTCTCGGACTGGCGGCCTGCACGCCCCGCCGAGTCGGTGCGCCGACTGCAGGCCGCAGGGGCGATCGTCATCGGTGTCGGTCACACCGACAACGCAGGGTTCGGCGTGCGCACCGCCCAGGTACGCAATCCGAAGTTCCCCGGGC